>CAYLVC010000394.1:0-3027 GCA_964387005.1 uncultured Dehalococcoidales bacterium
AAGAATTAAAATTTATATCTTCTGGTTGTCAGATACTTGACTGTGTGTTGGGTGGGGGATGGCCTCTTGGGAGAATATCAAATGTTATAGGAGATGCCTCAAGTAATAAATGTATTAAAGATAGTTACATTTTAATTAAAGATAAGGGAATGGTAAAGATAGATTCCTTGGGTCTAAATTTCGAGAAGGGCTATTCCAATTTTGTAGAGAATTTAATTATAGACGAGAAAAGAAAAGATACTACTTCTCATTTTTATAAAGAAAACACTGATAAAACATTTAAAATTAAAACTAAGCATGGGTATGAAATTGAAGGCACAGATATCCATCCAATCATCATTTTAAATGAAAATGGTGAGCATGAGTTTAAAAAATTGAAAGATATTAAAGTTGGGGAATTTGCTATCATTTCTAAGAACACAAATGTTTTCTCTAATAAAAAATTTAAAATAAATTTTGACAGTTCAAAATATGCCCAAAATAGAAAAGAAGTAAGTATACCAAAAGAATTAGATGAATCTTTAGCTTCATTACTTGGGCTGTATGTAGCAGATGGGGGTTTTCATGGCAATTCTATTCGTATCTCTAACACAAAAAAATGGTTCTATAAGGAAGTAGATTCATGCCTAGAGAAATTAAACCTTACAAGATGTGGTGGTAAATCTGAAGATACAATATCTTCTGTTGTTCTAGTAGATTTGTTAAAATATCTACTTTCTGTAAAAGATAATAGATTTACTGCAAGATATAAATATATCCCTGATTGTATATTACAATCACCAAAAGAAGTACAAGTTTCATTTTTAAGATCACTTTTTGATTGTGATGGAAGAATTGATGAGGGCAGTATAAACCTTTATACAGCATCAGAAAAGTTGGCAAAGCAAGTACATTTAATGTTGTTAAATCTTGGCATAATATCTTCTTTACGAAGAAATGATGGTTCTAAAATAGGGGAAAAGTATTATGATAATACTTACTGTGTTATCTCTGCATATGCATCAGATTATGAAACCTATAAAAATATTATAGGCAGTAATAGATTTAGTTTTTCTAATCTGAAAAAACAAAGAAGATCAGGTTATGATTCTATACCTTATATCTTTTCAAGAATTAAAAATGATATTTCAAGTATTAAAGAAAGCAATGGGTGGAGTAAAAACGGGGTGTTAAAAAATGGGGGGAGATTACCAAAATTTCAAGTAAATATAAAAGGTGATAAAATTTCAAAAGGGGCATTGCAAAAATTTATTTCAAAGTTTAAGGATTTTGGTATAGATTCTGAATACTATAATTCTTTCAATTCTTATCATATTGATGAGATAGTATCAAAAAAAGAAATAAATGAACAAACATTAGTATATGATGTTTGTATACCTGAATCACATACATTTTGGGCTAATGGTTTTATAAATCATAATACTGGACTATCTGTTGAGGCTATCGCTAATTTCAGGAAACAGTTTAAAGATGGTTATATTTGGTATCAAGATGCAGAGGCTGCATTTGATGTAGATTATGCAAGAACATTAGGCTTACCTTCTGATGACAAGACTTTTATTATTGATGATGTTGTAGATATAACAGAAACATATAATCTTATGTTAGAAGCTGCTAAACAGGTGGAACAGGATAAAGTTCCTGGAATCTATGTTATAGATACATTAGATGCATTAGTTCCAGTAGCTAAAGATGAACTTTCAGAAGGATATGATGCTGCTAAAAGGGCAGCTTTGGTGAACTCTTTAATAACTAATATACATTCAAAAGTAGACCAAGCTAATATACACCTTATGATAGTCTCTCAGATAAGAGAGAACTTGGGAGTTATGATAGGTAATAAGTATAGAGTTGCTGGAGGTAAAGCACTTGGATTTTATGCATCACAAAGATTATTCTTAGTAGAAAAAGGTAAACTAACTAAAACAATAAGAGGGATAAAAAGACCTTACGGTATTGAAACTATTGCAAAATGCAAGAAGAATAAAGTAGGTTTACCTTTCAGAGAATGTGAGCTTCCTGTAATATTCAATTATGGGGTTGATGATGTTACAGCTAATTTGAATTTTCTTGCTGGAGTTAAAGGTGCTTTGGAAGAAATTGGTATAGAAGAAGGTGCTTTGAAAGAGATAAAAGAAAATTGCACAAAAGAAATGAAAGATAAAATAGATGCACAGGTAAAGAAGATTTGGGATGAAACAGAAGTTAGTTTTCTACCTAATAAGGTAAAGTACGAATATGGGGAATAGCACAAGAAAATTTCCACTGAAAGTAACAGCTAGTCCTACACCTGAATGTACAGCATCTTATGCTACAGACGAGTTTAATGATTGCTACTGGTATGATAGGGGGGACTCATGGCTTTGTATTAGAGAAAATAGTAAATTCTTTAAAAGAGGAAAAGTTTGCGTAGATATAAAAGAATGTAAATATTATGAAACTGCTTTTCAACATTTGGTAAGAGAAACTATAAAGAAAGATAATGAAAAAAAATCAAAAAGTAAAATTAAAGGGTTCTTCAGTACAAGGGACTGATGGTAAATTTTATAAAATTATTTCACATCATATGCAGAATGGTTATTTAGTTTCTGAAGCATTAGCTACTGATACTGTAGTTACTCCGGGGGGAGCTTCTAAGTATTGGAATACTGTAAATAATATATCAGTCTTTAATGATTGTTATTGGTTTAGAAAAGACGCATTCTTTGATGTGTGTACAAAAGATGATGAACATTGTGTGGGGATGAAAAAGTGTAAATTCTATGAAACTGAGTTTCAGCATAAAGTAAGAGAGGCGATAGAGAAAGCTGAGAATGAAGAAACTTAATTATACAAGTTGTGAATATTATAATAGAAAGGCATGCTTATTAGATAAGCCTTACTATTGTAAGGTTTACTTCTTTCATAGCATTTATTGTGCAGAATATAAACCTAATTTTCAGGAAGTTGTTAGAAAAACTATTTTAAAATCTAAAAGGAGAAATAAAAGTGCCATTTCCTGATTCTTATTCAGAATTTATTTATAAA
>CAYLVC010000395.1:0-3013 GCA_964387005.1 uncultured Dehalococcoidales bacterium
GAGGACGGTGGTCTTCAAATTCCAGCGAACAAAGGGAATGGGTAATGCCCTCTATGGAATCCTCAAGGCCGTGTGCCCAGTCATACATGGGGTAGATGCACCAGGCATCGCCCGTATGCGGGTGGGTGGCATGCAGAATGCGGTACATGACGGGATCACGCATGTTCATATTAGGGGAAGCCATATCGATTTTCGCCCTCAAAACCCTTGTGCCATCCGGGAACTCTCCGGCTCGCATGCGCTTGAACAAATCCAGATTTTCCGCCACAGGACGTTCACGGTAGGGGCTGGGTTTACCCGGCTCGGTCAGGGTGCCGCGGTATTCCCGGATCTGTTCGGCGGTTAAATCATCGACATAGGCTTTACCGGCCTCAATAAGCTGAAGGGCATACTGATACATCTGCTCGAAGTAGCTCGAAGCATAATACAAACGGTCTTCCCAGTCGAATCCCAGCCAGTGAATGTCCCGTTGAATGGCATCTATGTATTCCTGTTCTTCCTTGACCGGGTTGGTATCATCGAAACGCAGGTTGCACTTGCCTCCGAACTCCTGAGCGATACCGAAGTTTATCCAGATAGCCCTGGCGTGGCCGATATGCAAATAGCCGTTGGGCTCCGGCGGAAAGCGGGTATGCACCCGACCACCGTTTTTGTTCTGCTCGATATCCTGGCGGATGATATCCCGTATGAAATCGCCAGATGCCGTTGTGTCGTTTACGTTCATATTATCTTCCTTCCGTATCATCTATCCTGCCGGCACTCGCTGCCGGGAGTTTTGCCAGTGCGGCATGGATTCTTTTCAAACATCTTTCCTTGCCCAGGACAGCCATTGTTTCAAACAGCGGCGGTGCGGCATCACGAGCGGTAGTTGCTACCCGCAGCAAATTAAAAAGCTGTCCCGTTTTTATCCCCATCTCATCGGCCAGACTCCGGAGAGTAACTTCCAGTAAATCATGGCTGAAGTTTGGCAGTGAGGATAGTTTTTCTTCAGCTCCTTTCAGAGCCGTCAATGCGCTCTCTGCGGTCGTTTTCTTGCCGATTAGCATGGCCGAATCATATTCCAGATTATCCACGAAGAAGAAGCCGGCATAGGCAGCAGCATCTTTCAGAGTGGTTATTCTCTCCCGTATCAGAGGAACGATTTCCCGGATGTAGCCGGTATCCAGAGGCCGTTTGACATCAGGCGGCAAATCTTTTTCCAGGAAGGGTAACAACCTGCCCGTCAAATCGTCAACCGCCAGGCTGCGGATATAGACCCCGTTCATCCAGTCCAGTTTATCCCTATTAAAAATGGCCGCGGTGCGGCTGATGCGCTCCAGTGAAAATTGCTCGACCAGACCTTCAAGTTTAAAAAGCTCGCTGGTCTCATCCAGTGACCAGCCCAGCAAAGCCAAAAAGTTGAGCATGGTCTCGGGCAGATAGCCTTGATCGCGATAGTCGGTCAGGGCGGTTGCCCCGTGTCGTTTACTCAGCTTGCTGCGGTCCGGACCCAGTATCATGGGCAGATGGGCAAACGTGGGTGGCGTGTAGCCAAGAGCGCTGTACAGCATGATATGTTTGGGTGTGCTGGACAGCCACTCTTCCGCCCGCAGCACATGCGAAATTTCCATGAAGTGGTCGTCGACAATATTAGCCAGGTGATAGGTGGGATAGCCGTCCGATTTAAGCAGGACAAAATCATCCAGGGTAGTATTGTCAAAGACCACTTCTCCCCGTAAAAGGTCCTGAAAGCGGGTCTGTCCCCGGGTTGGAGTTTTAAAACGAACCACGGGTTTGATGCCCTCGGCTATCATCCTGGCATGTTCATCCTCCGTCAGATTGCGGCAGTGCCGGTCATAACCGGTGGACAGCTTCAGATTCTGCTGTTCCAGACGCATGGCTTCCAGCCGCTCGGATGAGCAGTAGCAATAATATGCCGCGCCATCTCTGACCAGCTTTTCCGCTGCCTCCCGGTAGAGGTGCAATCGCTGTGATTGAAAGTAAGGGGCGTATGCTCCGCCCGTTTCAGGTCCCTCATCCCAGTCCAGCCCCAGCCAGCGCAGGCTGTCCATTATGGCTTCCACCGCGCCCGGGACGGTGCGGGCAACATCCGTATCTTCGATACGCAGGATGAATTTTCCGCCCGCGTGTCTGGCCCACAGCCAGTTAAAGAAGGCCGTACGGATATTGCCCACATGAGGGAAACCCGTGGGGCTGGGTGCATAACGTACTCTTACCGGTTTGTCCATTTTTGTTCTTTCCTTCTGCTTGACTATTAACCCTATTATCTCACTTCTGGCCTTTGAGGGCTATGGCCTCCAGGGCTTTAATCAGATCAGGGGCCAGTTCGGACTGAAATTCCCTGTACTCGCCGCTCGAGGGAAGCCTGAAACGCAGTTTGCAGGCATGTAGGAATTGCCGGTCCAGAAACTCGGACCGGGCGCCATAGGCGGCATCTCCAACTATGGGAAAACCGATGGCCGCCAGGTGTACCCGGATCTGGTGTGTCCTGCCTGTCCTGGGCATAACCTCCAGCAGGGTGTAATTGTGTATGTATTTCAGCACCCTGTACTCAGTGCGGGCTTCTCTGCCGCCGCTTACCACAGCCATGCGCTTGCGGTCGCGGGGGTCGCGTCCAATGTTGGCCTCAATGATGCCCTCTTCCGGAGTTAGATGCCCCTGTACCAGTGCCTGGTAGACCTTACTTACGGAGCGGATTTTAAATTGTTCTGCCAGTTTCGTGTGTGCCACCATATTCCGGGCTACCAGGATCAGTCCTGAGGTATCTTTGTCCAGGCGGTGAACGATGCCGGGGCGTTCGTTTTCCGTGGTATTCACGTTCTCCAGATGTCCCAGAATGGCATTGACCAGGGTATGGCTGTAATGCCCTGCTGCAGGATGAACGGTCATGCCGGGCGGTTTGTCCACCACTATGAGGTCTTCATCTTCGTAGATTATTTTGACGGGAATATCTTCAGGCGTGAGGGTGCTGGGAAGGGGAGGGGGAACAAGCACATCCACCCTGTCTCCTTCC
>CAYLVC010000396.1:0-2995 GCA_964387005.1 uncultured Dehalococcoidales bacterium
CATTCCTGGGCAGGTATCGGCTTGCTGCGCACTGCTTCGGATAAACAAATCCAGGATATTTTGGACAGAAAGCGGGTTGCCCGTCGGCTGCGCAAAGCCCGGACCCTTATTATCGATGAGGTCTCCATGCTGGATGCAGAGCGAATCGATCTTGTAGAAAGGGTAACCAGGTATGCACGGGGGGTCTGGAAACCCTTTGGCGGTCTCCAGGTTATTCTTTGCGGTGACTTCTTTCAGCTTCCCCCGGTCGCCAAAGCCGGTGAGCCTGTACCTGGGTTTGCCTACCAATCGGCAGCCTGGCAGAACATGGACATGAGAGTATGCTACCTCCACGAACAGTACCGCCAGGGTGATAAAGAGCTTCTCAAAATACTCAACGCCATCCGGGATGCCGAAGTGGATGAAACGGTAGTTGACAGCTTGCGCCGCTGCCGCAACACGATCCTGGCGCCTGGACTTCAAAGCCGCTTTGTTAAGCTGCATACACACAATCCGGATGTAGACCGGGAAAACGAACGTGAACTCGCCAGTCTCCCGGGCAAAGCCAATAGATATACCATGGGATTGAGCGGTATTCCAGCCATTGCCGAGGCTCTTAAAATGGGCTGCCTGGCGCCGGAAAAGCTGCTCCTGAAAAAAGGGGCGGCGGTGATGTTCGTAAAAAACAATTTTGAAGAGGGCTATGTGAATGGAACCCTGGGAACGGTCAGCGGTTTCAATGAAACCGGCTTCCCAATCGTTACCCTGCTGAATAACCAGGAAATCCTGGCTGAACCTGTAATCTGGAGCGTGGAAGAAAACGGCAAAGTACTGGCGCAGATCAAGCAGATTCCGCTGCGTCTGGCCTGGGCTATCACTGTCCACAAGAGCCAGGGAATGACGCTTGATGCCGCCATGATGGATCTAACCCGCTGTTTTGAAAGCGGCATGGGCTATGTAGCACTTTCCCGGGTACGTTCTCTGGCAGGACTGCAACTGACAGGATTCAATGATATCGCCCTGCATGTCAGCCAGGATATTCTGGCTTTCGATCAGGAGCTCAAGAAACATTCTGAAGAAGCCCTGTTCGAGCTTAATTCACAGCCCGGACCCGTGGCTGTAGAGGAGCCTGCGCCTGAAATTAGCACGATATCCAAAATCCGGACTAAACTCCCTTCCGCTTTTAAAAGATGGACAGCTGACGAGGAACAAAAACTGATTGCCGGTTTTAAGTCCGGCCTGTCCACCACCGCTCTATCCGAAACACTGGGAAGGGGAGAGGGCGGAATCCGTTCGCGCTTAAAAAAACTCGGACTGATTGATGAGGATTACACCGATCATAACCCGGCAACCTGATGCTTTTGGCGCCGGGCCTTCTTGTTTTATTATTCGATCAGACCCTTTTCTTTGTAATACCTTACCGCTCCGGGATGAAGCGGGACCGTCATCCCTTCCAAAGCAAAATTGATATTAATGTCTTTGGCCCGTACGTGTGCCGCAGTCAGAGTATCGAGATTTTCGAACATAGCTCCTGTAATTTTGTAAACCGTGTTATCCGAAATATCCTCCCTGGTTACCAACATCGATAACACGGCTGTCGTTTGAATGTCCCTGTCCAGCCCCCTGTAGGTGCCGCCCGGAATCAGCTGCCGGATGAAGAAAGGGTGTTGTTTTTTTAATTTGTTGTAAGCATCTTCAAGGGTTTCCAGAATATAGATATCTGCGAAGCTGGCTGCCTCAATTACAGCTGAAGTAGGAATACCGGCTACAATACATGCTGCATCAATAGTTTTATCTTTTAAAGATGCAACTGCCTCTTTATAGTCCAGGTCCAGGACAGCAGTGTTTTGAGGATTGACACCATCTGCATCCAGTATGGCCATTGCTTCCACCCTGGCGCCGCTTCCGGGTGCTCCTACCGCTACTATCTTTCCTTTAAGGTCACCGATGGTTTTTATCCCGGATTCCTTAAGCGTAACAAACTGGATGGTTTCAGGATACCATGAGGCGATTCCCCTGATACTGACTGCTGGATTCCCGGCGAACATTTCGCTTCCGTTGTAAGCATAATCGGCAATATCGTTTTGTATCAGGGCCAGCCCCGCCTGTTTTGCGGCAATCGCCCTGGCGTTGTCTACAGAGCCTCCGGAACTGACGACTGAGGATTCCACCCCCTCAACTTTACTATTAATGATACCTACCAGAGCCTCCCCCAGCGGGTAATATGTCCCTGAGGTGCCACCAGTAAAAACGGATATTCTCTCAACTTTGGCAGTACAACCTGCCGGGGACAAACCCGTCAGGGTTAAAACCAGCAATAACAGAGCTACGCTTTTAAGTTTCGCGTGTTTAGATATCAAAATAGTTGTTCTTCCCTGTTTTTTCGCCTGACACCATGCGGATACCGGTGTTCAGGACTTTACGGGGCTGTTTTACTCCTGTAATGCAATCTCCTCGACCAGTTTCAGCTTTTGCTCGAATTCGAAAATGACATACTGGCAACCGCCACCTTCGCCCAGGTATTCAGTTTGACCATCCACCGAGATTTCACAGTTGGCACGGCATGTTCCCGCCGTGACGTGGATGTCTTCCTGCACTTCATATTTTCCGGCTTTAGTGCGGTAGCCGTAGACAGGATGAGGCCGGATTTGTAGAAGCTCGTACATTTTTATATAGCTGCCCCGGCCGGAGTCAAAAGTGGCACGGTCGGTATAAAATACCGATTGCCCAGGCAGCATCCCGAAAACAATATCGCCTTTTTTAAGCTTGATTACTTCGTAGCTGTCCGCCTGATAGACATCACCCTCGGTTTGATACCGGACTGTTTTATCTATCAGTTCCTGCTTTTCTTTTTCGGTTATCTCAAGAGAAATGCCGTCAGACCTGTGTGAACCGGTACTCTCCCCTGTCAGGCCGGCTGCCGGAAAACCAGGCATTTTGGGTTCGATACCTGCAATAACGCTATCGCTGCAGCCGGTCAGCAGGGCAGCCGAAAAAAGCAAAACCGCCAGGAATA
>CAYLVC010000397.1:0-2981 GCA_964387005.1 uncultured Dehalococcoidales bacterium
TTAATTCTGGCGATTCTTATGTCAGGATGCGCTTCAACAACTACAACAACCAGTGCACCGGGTCCAGCAACGTCTGCTGCTGTAACATCTGCGGCACCTACCTCTGCTGCTGCTCCAACAACTACAAAAACGGCCGCACCAACTACTACTGTTCCCCAGGTAACTGCAGCTCCACGGCCAACCGACACAGGCATGGCCAAATATGGCGGCACGATGAAAGTGATTTTTGGCTCGACACCCGCCAATATCGGTTATTTCCCTGATCAGACCTTCCAGGATGTAACCTATGGACCGACATGGTCGGACAGGCTGTTCGACCTTGATACCAAGGGTAATCTGATCCCCAATGTAGCCCTGTCCTACGATTATCCTGCTGGCTCCTCTGTCCTCACGCTCCACTTGAGACCCAATGTGAAGTTCCAGGATGGAACGCCTTTTAACGCCAAAGCGGTCAAATGGACCATGGACACATCTATTGAAACCAACGCCATGCCCGGAGCGAAGTATATAAAAACAATAGAGGTTGTCGATGACCTCACTTTAAAGGTTAATCTGACCGGCTATAACTCCATTGCTCCATTTAATATGTGGCGGCCGGCCTATTACTCCCCCACGGCTTTCGAAAAAAATGGAAAAGAATGGGCTAAAACCCATGCCGTGTCAACAGCCGCTTTCAAGATTACCAATTTTCAGCCTAATGCGGTCCTGGAAATGTCTAAATGGGATGGGTACTGGAGGACCGGAAGACCCTATCTTGATACCGTCCAGTTCCGGGCAGTACCGGATACATCAACCTGTATGGCTCTGATCAAGTCCGGTCAGGCTGATGTGTGGGTAAACGCCGGGATGCCGGAAGCATCGCAGTTGAGGGATGCTGGCTTCGATATACTGAGCGGTCCCAATACACTGGATGATATTTTTCCGGACAGCAAAGATCCAAACTCCCCATTTGCTAAAAAAGAAGTGAGGGAAGCCCTCGAATATGCCCTGGATAAAGAAGCTATTGCCGCTTCACTGGGCTATGGCTTTACTCAACCTGTTGTGATGAGTGCACCCCCAGGCACTGCCGGATTTAACCCTGACTATAAAGGACGACCTTATAATGTCGCCAAAGCAAAAGAGTTACTCACCAAGGCAGGATTTCCCGATGGTTTCAAGACCAATATGATGTATCGTACAGATACCAATGCTAAGTTTATGGCCGCTGCCATCCAGGGTTACTTAAAAGCAATCAATATCGATGTAACACTGGACCCGGCTGACCCCGGCCGCTACTGGGGTGCAATTTTTACAACAGGCTGGAAAGGACTTCTGCTTGGAGTACATGCTATTAATCCGCAATGGGCGGTTGCCTGGCTTGATCATTTCGGTCCGGGAGCTCTTATCGGTTTTGTCAGTCTGGGTAAATCCCAGGCCTTTCTTGATACTGCTGACGCTATCCTGGCTGCGCCCGATATGGATTCCTTCAGGAAAGCTACCATGGTCAATGTTACCCAGGCTAATGAAGATTGCATGTTCGTTTCCATTACCAATCAGCCGATGCTGGTAGTTAAACAGAAATGGGTCAATACCACTTATACCACCGCCCTGGATTGGACAGGCTGGGCAATCTACGATGACTGGCTGAGCCCGCGCTAATCGATATACCGGAAATCCAGGTGGTTTTTGGTTGTTTGAATATAGTACTAAGGAGGGAAAGGGGTAATTCGTTCACGATCCTGTATAGCCGGGTTTAGAATAATTACCCCGTTTCCCCGGGAAATGGTATCTCCATCCAGTCTGTATTGGAGGTTTACTCAATTATGCTCTGGCCATTCTTGCGCCATTCCTTTGATCGACAGGTGGGACGGGAGGAGATGCTGAATTGACCGCATTTCTTTTACGGCGCCTGTTGCTGGCAGTCTTTGTTTTATTGGCAGTAACGGTGCTTATTTTCTTCGCCATGCGTCTCCTGCCCGGCGACCCGCTGATACTGTATTTTGCTCAGAGTAATGTGCTGGCGGACTTGACGCCGGAAAAACTGGCTGAACTGCATCACCAATATGGACTGGACAGGCCGATAATAGTACAGTACTTAAGCTGGCTTGGGGGTGTTTTTCAGGGTAATTTCGGCAATTCAATGTTCTACCATCTGAACGTGATAGACCTTCTGAAAATACGTTATCCCATTACGCTCTATCTGGGGTTGATCTCTTTTGTAGTCAGTGCCATTCTTGGTATATTGGCCGGCCTGGTGGCCGCTGTCCGGCGGGGAAAATGGCTGGATAACATAATTACTCCTTCAACCTATATCGGTATCACGATACCAATATTCTGGCTGGGAATATTGATGATCTATGTTTTCGGAATCCAGTTGAACTGGCTGCCGATTATTTATTCTTCACCCCCTGAAAGCTTCGGGATGGGTATTAAACAGATAATAATGCCCGTTATTTGCCTTTCTGTGCCCGCTATCGCCGGTGTTGCCAGGCAAATGCGTTCGAGTATGCTTGAAGTCATACGCCAGGACTATATCCGGACAGCCTGGTCGAAGGGGCTTGTGGAACGCAGTATCATTTTTAAACACGCCCTGAAAAACAGTCTCATCCCGGTGATTACCGTACTGGGACTGGAATTCAGCATTATAGTAGGAGGTTCAGTCATCGTCGAAACGATTTTTTCGATTCCGGGTATTGGTTATTTAATGGTCACCAGTATCTTTAACCAGGACTATGCTGTAGTACAGGCCTGTACCCTGGTGTTCGCAGTTATGATTGTTTTGGCCAATCTGCTGGTAGATATATCTTATGGCTGGCTTGATCCTCGTATCAAATATACTTAAAGAAGTGCATTATGGCAGTAGAAAACGTTGTTTCGGATGATTACCGTGAGATAGCTCCGCGCGTTAATGAGTGGCGCAGGTTCGTCAGGGTATTTTTTCAGCGGCGCATAGTTATCTTCGGGCTGGCTGTATTGTTGCTCATGTTTTTTTGCGCCGCATT
>CAYLVC010000398.1:0-2951 GCA_964387005.1 uncultured Dehalococcoidales bacterium
TCCAGCGGCTCATGAACAAGAAGCCGACAGCGCTCAAAACCAATCCCAGTATTGTAGGCAAACGGTATCCGAACCTTTTGGTCATAAAACCACCGGCTATTGCCCCCAGGGACAACATGACCGTCAGGCGCAGCAGCCTTAATCCCCCTTCCACCGGTGATTTTCCCATGATCGTATCGCTCATCAGGGGGATATTGACCATGGCTATAATCAGGGCTGCGCCTACCAGCAGATTGGTCAGATTGGCTGCGGAAAAGAGTTTATTTCTGAACATGGACAGCCTGAGCAGCGGGTTTGGCACCCGGTTTGTACGGTAAACAAAACCCCCGAACAAGATCACCGCTGACAGTGAGAAAACAGCCACATAAGCGAGGTAATTATCCTGTCCCCTTTGCTGTGAGAGAGCCAGGCTCAGCATAGCCAGGCCGCCGGCCAGAAGGAAACCACCCAGGTAGTCGATCTTTTCCCGTATGCGCGCTGCAGATTTAAAGAAAACGAAAATCACCACCATAATGATAAGGCTGATCGGGATATTGATCCAGAAGATCCACTTCCAGTCCCAGTACTGGGAAATAATCGCACCGTAAAAGGGCCCCAGCGCTCCCCCGGCTTCGATTGCAGCGCCAATCACACCGACAGCCACCGCCCTCCCTTTTCCCGAGTAAAGATCGCCGGCAATAGCCATGGCGATTGGTACCACCGCTCCTCCGCCTATTGCCTGAAATACCCTGGCCGCCACCATCCATTCCAGACTGGCAGACAAAGCCACCAGAACGGATCCGGCGGCAAATATTCCCAGAGAGAGGATATAAACGCGTCCGTGGCCGTACACATCCGAAACCCGTCCCATCAGGGGCATGGCAAAGGTAAAGCCCAGAAGGTAGCCGATCACAATCCAGGCGGCCTGGTCGATCCTGGTGACAGGCAGACTGATATCCACCATCATGTCGGGAAGGCACCCGTAGACCACATTCTGGTCCAGTGCGGAGACAAATATTCCAAGACAGACCAGTGACATAATCAGGCCTGGAGAAGAAGTCTTGAGGGAACTGGTCTTCAAAGGGAAATGCATCTGTTTTCGTGCCCTGCCTGATCAGTCTTACATTGGTTTTTCAATCCTGGTTTCCAGGTTATAGTCAGTAAAACTGAGAGTCCTGGTAATTCCCTCTGCCTCAGTCTCGGTGATTCTGCCTTCGAGCTTGATCACCTGCGGCAGGAAACTGTCCCTGGCTATCCAGACCTCGGCTTTATTCATAATTCCTTGGACGGAGCTCCCCGAAATGGCGTTTAAGTTGCCCGAATCGATCTCACCGCTGATATGATAGCAGGTCTTTCCCTGGACTTCATCGTCAGCCGATAACTTCGCACCAGCCATATTTTTCATAATGGCTGCTACACCGGTACCCGGGTCAAAGACACTCAGTACTTTGAATTCATTGGGCAGAAGTTCCCATTTCCCGCTCAGGGGATTGGTCATATAGGTATCACTGCCAAGTGTAATAACCTCAACCTTGATAATCATGCCCATGGCTGTGCCCGATATGGAAGTTTTCATTTTATCAGGTTTGACCATATCGCCGCTGGCATTGAGCATTTCGATACCCATGGCTATCGGCGTGCCGCCGCCTTCGTGCTCAAGGACAAAATGAAAGGAATCGGCGGCTTCAAGTTTCTGACTGCTGTTCGCCAGCACCTGCTCAGCGGTAAGAGGTGTTTGAGAAGGCTCTTGAGTGGCTTCCGACCCTCCGCAGCCTGCCGCACACCAGCAAACAACCAGAATTGATATGATAATCAGGAGATGCCTGAAATTCATGCTGTTATTTCTCCTTTAGAGATTAATAATGTATGTGCTGTTCTCAGCCGCATTGCTGCTATAGTATTGCATCCCCAAATCAATGTCAATTGTCGAAGTAGTGTATCAACACAGCAGTTTATTATAACTCCTGTTGTTTATCCCGCCATATTGCCTGAAAGTGCCTTTTTATAGACTTCATACGTCCCTGGATCAAAAAGAACGAAGACCACCTCTTTTATCGATGAATTCTCCTTCAAAAAAGAAATAACGGCCCGTATGGCCACCCCCGCCGCTTCCTCCAGCGGGTACCCGTAAGCCCCCGTGCTGATCGACGGGAAAGCAATACTTGTCAACCCGTTTTTCCCAGCCAGTTTGAGGCATTCCCGGTAGGCACTACCCAGCGTTTCAGCCTCCCCTGAATTTCCACCCCTCCAGACCGGTCCAACCGTATGAATAACAAATTTTGAGGGTAATTTACCGCCTGTGGTAATTACAGCTTTACCCGCAGGCAGCCGTCCCTGCCTGGCTACTATCTGCCTGCACTCCTCAAGTATCGCCGGACCTCCCGCCCGGTGTATTGCACCATCAACCCCTCCTCCACCCATCAACCCCGAATTGGCTGCATTGACTATAGCCTCCGTTTTTTGCCTGGTAATATCCCCCAGTACCAGGGACAGTTTTGACTGGTTGATAATCATCTCCACCTTTACAGCTCCCCATCTGTTTTTAGTATATTTTACCAGAGAACGCTGCCTTTTTCCGGTATTGTGCTTAACCCTAAGGCAGCCGGACCGGGCACTTTTATTCCACATGAGACCGGTGTTTGCGATGTATATTGTTCAAGGTGTATATTTAACAAAAGCCGGTTTTAGAAACACGTAATTCTCTGAAAATATTTGATTATCTGGATCTCAAGGAGGATAGGCAATGCCCGAAAAAGGAAACAAGTCTGATAACACCAAACAATCCATTCCCGGATGCGGTCCGGTAGCGGATAAGACCGTATTAAGGACCATTGCCCTGAGCGGGGTAACCACGGGTGGAGCGGAAGGAGCGGTAGACGTTAAAGATGGGAAAATTGTCAGGATCAGGCCCCTGCATTATGACTGGAAGTATGACAGGCAATCCCTGAATCCCTGGAAATTCCAGAGAAACG
>CAYLVC010000399.1:0-2931 GCA_964387005.1 uncultured Dehalococcoidales bacterium
GAGCCAGCTTTATTTCCGTAACAATGATCATTACCTCGTTTAACATATCCCAGACTTCGTCCATAATCGCCGATGTTACTTTTCCGTTTTGAACTGTGATTTCTGCCGTGTGGTGTGTGATTACCTGCGCCAGCATCTGCCCGCTTCTGTCACCGTATCCGGCTTGCCGACTGTCAAACTCAATTGTAAACTTCCAGCCATCAGATAAGGACACTGTGCCTGTCAGATTAAATGTTTCCGGCATTCCATCATACCGGTAGGTACTATCCTGCTTTACAAAATCTTCAGCCTTGCGCCGGCTGTCATCCTGTGAATTTGCAGGGGATGAGGCGCAGGCGCCCCCTATCAGGAAGATGATAACCAGCGAATGCAACTTTGGCCATTTCCTTGCTCACTTTTATCATGGTTCTCTGTATATTATAGATCAATGGCTCCAGGAAATGTGTATATATGCTAATTCGCAATCAAGAAGTAAGTTATCATGGTTATCCTATTGGTAAGATTTGGTAATGTACCAGCAAGCTTGATTACAAAAGCGAATTGGTGGTTATTTGGTTTCGAAAAATGCCATTCCCGGTCTTTACCAGGCCTGCATCAGTTTACCATCAGCGCTCCGCCAAAGGGGCAGCCAGCCCAGCGCCAGAAGCTGAACGGAAATACCGGTTTTTGAGGGTGATATTGAAATTGTTTCCAGTTGTTCAGTCAGAGGGTCAACACAGGCTAACGCATTCAGGTCGGCCTGAAAGTCAGCTTCAAGCTGCCGCATTCTGTTTTGCAGCGCCTCAACGTTGTCCTGGGCGCGCCCCACATCCCTGGACTCTTTTATGGAACGGTTGACTTTACTCACTGCCGAACCGGCGGAACTTCTTCTGCCTAAAAAACCGCCAAGGAGGGTTGACCCGAAGGAAAAAGCGGTCTGGATTTGCTGCTGCCTGGCCTGGTCTTTCTCCCGTTCCATTGCTGCCTGAGCACGCCTGAGCTGTTCCTGTAAAGCGGTAAATTTGGGGGCGTATGTTTTTCTTAGTTTTCCGCTGTCCAGATCGCGCTGTTCCCGGGCTTTTTGTTGGAGTCTAATCCTGAAGTCACGTTCAGATTCTCCTGCTCTTGATGTTTCCTTTAAAGCGGGGCAGGTCCACAGGTCAACCTTTTGATTTTGAGACAGCCAGGTGATCAGGTCCTTTTTCCAGAACTTGTAACTTGCCGCTTTGAAAGCGACAGCCGGTAATTCACCATACTGTGCCGGTTCAACCGGCGATTGGACCAGGTCCTTCAAACCGAGGCTAATTTCAGCGGCAGTATTCCAGTCAACGGAAACCGGACCTTCAGTGACCTCAGCCAGGTAGAAATAGTCTTTAACCATATTTACGCCCGTTCTGGCACTGGTAAAATGCACCATTCCCGCTCCGATGACTGCCGGCTGATAAAAGAGGTGCTGCCCTGTTGTTGGGCGCCCCCTGACCGGGACGAAAAACTGCTGAATTTGAGGCGGCAGGACAGGCCGCATTTCAGTATTATGGGAAGGGAGGTGGATGGTTGATGCCTGTGCTTCAAGAGCCGGGGTAGAAATCTGGGCTGGTTTGGAAGCAGTGGCAGAGGGTGTACCGGCTAACCGGGTTTTATAGGGATCCATCAGCAGTTTGATTTGGTTGCGGGTTAGCGGCCCCCGCAGATAAGACATAGCCCAGCGGGTTTCAAATATCACAGGGGCATCATCATGCACGTTATTCATCAAAAAAACCCGGTTGCCCAGGGTATTCAGAGTCTGTTCAATAGCCCTGCGGTCCCATTTGATCCCGCCGGCTACGGCTGCTCCTTCCAGGCCTTCGAGCATGCGGGCTTTGTCTCTTTCGGTCTGCAATCTGCCTATAAACCAGGTCCCTGCATTGGACAAACCCTTGTAGTCCAGGTCTACCGGATTCTGGGTGGCCAGCACTATGCCAACGCCGAAAGCCCTGGCCTGCTTGAGCAAGGTCAACAGAGGTGTTTTGGAAGGAGGATTGGCTACGGGCGGAAAATAGCCGAAGATTTCGTCCATATAGACGATTGATCTGAGGCTGGAGGTCCCCGGCTGGGAGCGCATCCAGCCCAGTATCTGGTTAAGCAGCAGCGAGACAAAGAACATCCGCTCTGAATCGTTGAGATGGGCAATGGAGAAAATGGATATTTTGGGTTTGCCTTCCGCAGTATAAAGGATGGAGTTGATATCCAGAGGTTCTCCTTCCAGCCAGGTATTGAATCCTGGCGCCGCCAGCAGGTTGTTAAGGGCGAGAGCCAGTTCGAATCTTTCCTTAGCCGGATAGAACGATTCCATGTCCATGACGCCGATCCTGGTCAGTGGAGGGGACTGGATTTGCTGTATGAGTCCTGCAATACCAATATCCCGCTGCTCTTTCCAGGCTTTATTGAGAAGAGTGGAGATCAATATATGTTCCCGGCTCTTAATGGGATCGCCCTCAATTCCCGTGATCCCCAGCAAGCTCGTTACAGTGGTATTGATGCGCTCCCGCAGCAGTTCTTCATCCTCCAGTATGGTCTGAGGGGGAGGAGAGAATGATTTCAGGATAGAGACCGGTACTCCGGCAGTGCTGCCCGGGGTATAAATCACAAAACTGGTTGATTGCCGCAATGTACGGATGCGCTCTCCGCTCTGCGCCCATGAGGCCAGACCGTTTTTCCATAATTCTGCCTGTTTGTGGGCATATTCTTCTAGTGACAAACCCTTTTTAGCCGCGTCATCTTCATTTACCCAGGGTAAAAAGTCTTCTGTTTTTAAATCAGGAAAAGTGAGAAGCAGATTCGTCAGATCTCCTTTAGGATCGATAGCTATGGCGGGAATACTGTCCATTGCGGCTTCTTCCAGGAGTGAAATGCAGAGACCGGTCTTGCCGCTTCCGGTCATGCCCACGCAGACAGCATGAGTAACAAGGTCTT
>CAYLVC010000400.1:0-1428 GCA_964387005.1 uncultured Dehalococcoidales bacterium
AACCTACGACCCGCGCTTTACGAAAGCGCTGCTCTACCAACTGAGCTACGCTGGCATTGATTTTTATCTATTTACTATTTTAGCTTCATAACCCATGCGGGTCAATTCCCCCACCACGCTGCGGGCATCTTCAGTCTCAATATGCACCACCATATTGTACTTTTGATTGATGGCGGAATAGACCGACCAGATGACCTTGATCACAATGCCCATGCGGTTAATGATGGACAGGATGGTCTCGGCGTGCCTGCCGGCGCCGCCTCCCACAATCACCACCCGGCTGCCGGACTCTCCTATGCCCAGTGTCGGATTGACTACTTTATAGAAGATGTCATTGGTAGTTACAATGCCGACCAGTTTGTTGTCCTCCACCACCAGAAGAGAACCGACCCTGGATGACTGGGCCTTGGCCGTAGCCAGCTCCACGGTATCCGTCGGCCGGACCAGAACCGGCTTCTTGTTCATTACTTCTTCTACCGTGTGTTTGGAAGCCCAGTGACCGATTTGCCAGCGGGAAGGCAGACCGGACTGGGGTTTGAGTTCTTCAATATTCCTTTGTGAGACCACTCCCACCGGACGCCCGTCTTCGTCCACTACCGGCAAACGCCTGAATTTGTTTGTTTGCATGATCTTAAGAGCTTCCAGCACGGGGGTTTCACGGGTAACTGTTATGACATTTTTTGTCATGAGATCAACCACTAACATCGCTTTCCCTCACCCTGTTTTCACGACAAGTTAGTATAGCATAAAAAAGCCGTTAAACATAAATTTCATCTCTCCGACACCGGTCGCCGACATTAGTCGCCGACACTAGTCGCCGAAGGCAGGTCCTCCCACGTCAGCGCTATTACTGAAGCCGGCGGACTCCCAGTATCCCTTGAACTCCGTATTGGAGGACAGCTCGATGCGGTCTACCCATTTGGCCCATTTGTAGCCGTATTTGCCGTCCGCCACTACCTGAAACGGGAACCCTCTATCCGGAGGGAGCGTAAGGTCGTTCAGCTTGAGTGCCAGAATCACATCCAGCACTCTGATATAGGCCAGGTCCAGCGAACTGTAACCTTCGGGGGCATCCAGGGAATAGAATATGGCAATGCTGGCTTCGGATTTGACCCCTGCATCGGCCAGAATTGCCGCCAGACCGGGACCGGTCCACTTGGCTATAAACTTCCAGCCTTCCACACAGTCCAGCTCCGTCAGCCGGGATATCTGGGGATAAGCCAGCAACTCGGCATAGCTCAAGCTCAAAGGCTTCTCTACCAGGCCGTCGACTGTTAGCCTGTAGCTGTCTCTGTCAATTATCTGAGTACCTTTCAAAGCATTATTGCGCTGTTCCCTCATAGGAGTCAGGTATCTGCCCTGGTATTCCGTAGCCTCTACTTCGACCACTCCTGTCGCTGAGGTTACTGCCGGTGTGGGGGTAGAACC
>CAYLVC010000400.1:1528-2929 GCA_964387005.1 uncultured Dehalococcoidales bacterium
GGCATTGGCCGTGCGGCGGTCGATCAATCCCAGAGACAAATCATAAACCAGGCCGCTCCGGGTTATGCCCCAACCTGAGATTACAAGCACCGCTACGCCGGCCAGCAAGGCCCAGGCACTGGCCCTGACCACCCACCTGAGCCATCCATTCACCTGTTTGTTGTTGTTTATGTTAGTTCCTTCCCTTAATCAGTCTGTCCCTACTATCATTATATAAAACCGCAGTTACCGAACCGGACAAGGTATAGCCGGCTTTCTTGATGTTTTTCCTCGTATCTGCTGGATTTTGATCATCAGCCGTATAATTTCCTGTTATAAAGAGAACAATTTTCAAATAAATTGGACAAAAAAGGATAAAAGCATGGTATAATAGAATGAAATTATCGCAAACGATATACTTTTAAATAAATAAAAAGATACGAAAGAGGTAAAGGAACAAGATGGAATATGATGAAGGAGCCAAATATTATTCTTACTCCGATGCGGACCATGACCTGTGGATGCTGTTAACCCACACACGGTATGCCGTTTACCGCTCAAGAGAAAAGGAACTACAGAGATACGGAGTCTCACCCGAGCAGGTCGGGGTCCTTTTCATCGTCCAGGCGCTGGGAAACAAGGCCACACCGTCTGAAATCTCCCGCTACATCTTACGTCAGCCTCATACCGTTTCAGCCCTCATTGAAAGAATGGCAGAAAAGGGATTTGTCAAAAAGATGCATGACCTGGACAAGAAAAACCTGGTCAGGGTGTCTTTGACTGAAAAGGGACAAAAAATATACGAGCGGTCGACCAAGCGAGGACCGATACATCGTATTATGTCCACTTTAAGCGACAGTGAACGGACACAGCTCCGCCTTCTGCTGGAAAAGCTGCACACCCAGGCACGGAAGGAAATAGGGCTGGACCGCGAAAAGTATCCGCCTGAAGACTAATAATCAGTATCAATAGTCTTGATTCACGCGCATTCCTCACCCCCTGAGGAAAATTTAAGGTGAGGGGTCATGATAATCCAAAATCATTGACCCTCATCTATGTGTAATGTCGTAAAAACTTACGGATGGAATACAGTCTGGTTGAGTCTCCGACGAGCCGACTCCGTGTCACTGTCCTGAACAAAGTTCAGGCTTCACCTTGCGCAGTCGGCAGACCGACCAGGCTGTGGCAACCACCTATATACGCAACAACAAAAGTCGTTACATCTAGTTTTTCCTGAAGTTTGACATATACTTCGATCCTAACGGAATTTCATTCCAGGATATGGCCTGTGTTATAATTTTATATTGTATTCTGGTACTAACAGGCCGGGCATTACCTGTCCTGTTTCCATTCCAGGAATTCTTGAAATAGTATATGAAATCGCTAAAATTGATCAGCCGCAGCCCGGCAGAAACACAGCAA
>CAYLVC010000401.1:0-2917 GCA_964387005.1 uncultured Dehalococcoidales bacterium
TCATCGATGAACTGGAATACAGGCATTTTCGCTCCCACTGCTTCAGCCATCTCCCTGGCATAGTCCAATTCATCTTTTCGGTGGGCTTTTGAACCTGGAGGTGTGGCAGCGGGCGCCTTTATTATCTCAATTATCTGCTGCATATCAAGGCCTGGTTTTAGCCCGAGGCTTTGGATATTTCGGGCAAAAGCGCCTGCGTTCATTACCTCTATCATCTTCTGAACATCCAGCCCGGCTTTAAGCCCAAGGTTTAAACCCTCAACCAAACACTCGTGAATAGCAATGCCAATGTGCCTTCCTGTAATATTATTCACTAACTTGTAAGTCTGCCCTGCCCCAATACCACCGAGATAAAATATATTTTTGCCCAATGCTTCGAAAACAGGCCAGCACTGCTTGACGATGTCTTCATCACCCCCGATCATCAGGGTCATAGGCCTGTTTCCATTCAGCGGGTCACGGCCGGTTACGCAACAATCAATTACTCTAACGCCCTGCTCCTTGACTCTGGCATATAGCTTCCGGCAGTATTCGGGACCAATGCTGCTTGAGATAATGATGGTCGTCCCCTTTCTTATACCTTTCAACACCCCATCCTTACCAAAAATTACCTCTTCTGTTTGATCTGCATCCCAAACCATACTGATGATAACATCGCTGGATTCCGCTACTTCACAGGGCGAACTTGCGCCTGCTGCGCCTAGCGCTCTCATGTCGTCAATCGGTTCTTGTCTTAGATCATATACCGTGAGCGAAAACCCTTCTCTCACCAGGCTCTTCGCCATGCGAATTCCCATGTTTCCCAGACCGATGAAACCAACTTTAGTAGAGCTCACTAACTTAACCTCCATTATAAAACTCATTTTTCAGACTACAGGAGGCCTGACACTTCTATCTTCATAAGAACTTGCCCTGGCTTGTTGCAGCAGTGAAAGAGTTGCAAAAGACAATCCCAGTAAATCCCATGATTTTTCCAGGAGGGTACTGAAATATACCGATAAACGGTCTTTTTCTTTTGCACTAAAAAGGGAATAAACCATTTCTATGGAACGGATAGGCACTTTTTTATACATTTCCTTTCCGTGTTCGGTAATCAAGATTTCAAATTTGTTACTCTCCGGATTCTTAGTCTTGGTTACTAAACTCATCTTGATCATACGATTGATAAGTGCCCATATAGAATGATGTTGACGCGAAGTTAAGTACTCTATTGTCTTGGCGTTAATTGATCCTCCCTGGCTAATGAGAAAGTGTAGAATGGCGGATTGCTCAACACTAAGATCAAACTGGGCTAGCTCTAGCTCCCGTAATCTATATATTGAGTTCCGGGTGCGATTAAAAATTATCCATAATTCAAAACCTGTTGTGTGCCTGTCTATATCGTATTCATTAAGATTCTTTTTCCCATTTTTATCTGGGTCTCCATTTTGCAGGAAGGGGTGTATCACCCCCAGCAATTTCTGGGCTGTTTCCAAAAGGGTATTCAAATAAGTGTATAATCGTTCTTTATCTTTTGTACTAAAAATGGAAAAAACCATTTCCATGGAACGGATAGTCACATTTTTGTATATATCCTTTCCATGTTCTGTAATCAAGATGTCAAATTTGTTACTCTCCGGATTCTTAGTCTTGGTTACTAAACTCATCTTGATCATACGATTGATAAGTGCCCATATAGAATGATGTTGACGCGAAGTTAAGTACTCTATTGTCTTGGCGTTAATTGATCCTCCCTGGCTAATGAGAAAGTGTAGAATGGCGGATTGCTCAACACTAAGATCAAACTGGGCTAGCTCTAGCTCCCGTAATCTATATATTGAGTTCCGGGTGCGATTAAAAACTATCCATAATTCAAAACCTGTTGTGTGCCTGTCTTTATCGTATTCCTTAAGATTCTTTTTCCCATTATTATCTGCGTCACCATATTGCAGGAAGGGGTGTATCACCCCCAGCAATTTCTGGGCCGTTTCCAAAAGGGTATTCAAATAAGTGTATAAACGTTCTTTATCTTTTGTACTAAAAATGGAAAAAACCATTTCCATGGAACGGGTTGTTACATTTTTGTACATATCCTTTCCATGTGCTGTAAGCAAGATTTCAAATTTACTACTCTCAGTATTCTTAGTCTTGGTTACCAAACGCATCTTGACCATTCGATTGATAAGTGTCGATATGGAATGATGTTGACGCGAGGTTAAGATTTCTATTGTCTTAAGGGTAATTGATCCTCTGCGGCTGATGAGATATAGAATGGTGGATTGCTCAACAGTAAGACCAAACTGAGCTAGCTCTAGCTCCCGTAATCTGTAAACCGCATTTCCGGATAGACTGAAAAGCATCCATATGGAGTATTCTGTAATTATTTTGTTCTCGTTTATAAGTTGACTATTCATAATACTAAAAGAACTCATCGATAACTTAATTTGTCAATGTTAAGCCTGATTAATTTGGATATCTCTGGCAAGTCTTTTTGCGTGTTTTGGTTCTTGGTTTATGTTAAACCGAATCAGTATACAAAACCAAGCTGGTTTTTGTCAATTACGCGCATTACAACGATGCTACTGGGCTATTTTATTTTATCATATGGAAAATGCCAACTTTAGTAACTATCCTGCCAGGTGACAAAATTGTAGACTATCAATAACATTAAAATTCGGTATTGACAAACATATAGGAATTCCCTATAATCCAATGCAATATCGATGTCATATAGGAATACTTATATGTTACATTGCGCTGGAGCGGAAAATAGATTGAGAATAGTAAAAGAGGTTGAAAATGAATTCAAGCGATGGAAAAAGCAATTATGAAGTACTTAGTCCCTGGGCAGAAGCCGACCCGGTAACGCCGAAAGGCCTGATGGCTCCCAGGTTGGATAGCCTGGAGGGTAAGAAAATTGGGCTTTACCGCAATGGCA
>CAYLVC010000402.1:0-2896 GCA_964387005.1 uncultured Dehalococcoidales bacterium
ACCTGGGCGGGGTCCGGCCTTGGAGCCATGATATAGGACGGTGGTCTGACCATTTCATAGCGCATCGCTTTCTGCTTGCACCCCACAATGCAGACTCCACATCCCATGCATTTTTCAGGGATGACGGAAGCCTTCAGTTTCTTAGATCCTGCAACTTTTTTCATCTCGATGGCGTCAAACGGGCAGCGCTCTACGCAGACCTGGCAGCCGATGCATTTCTCCTCATCTATGGCGGCCTCGAAGCGGCTACGTCCTACCAGGTCAAAACGCCCGGCTCTTTTGCAGGAATAGAGTATTTCACAGCTGCAGGTGCAGCAGAAGCAGGCGCCCGTGTTGACCAGTCCGGCCTCCTCATTCTTTTTAACAATTTCCAGGGCTTCTGCCAGTGAGATTTCCCTGATGTTAGTGCGTCCCGGTTTACCCAGGAAAAACAGTCCTCCGGCTCCCCCTCCCTGCATGGGTGCAAAACAGGTCTCTTCCGGGTGTTCACACTGGCCGCCGGTCTTGCCCCAGCTCTTGCGGCAGCCGCAGTGTCCAACAATAAGCCTTTTAGCATTTTCCAGGAAAAGCTTGAAATTCTCCTGGCGCAGGATCTGCTCCGGCTTGATATTGGGGCTCAGTTCGAGGGCTCCGATTGACGGCCAGACCCGGAATACCGGCCACCCGGTGGTCTTTATTCTTTTCTCGTATTCCTCCACGAAGCTTTCCCACCATTCATTGTAGAAGTAGTCCGCCCAGAGAGCCTTTATTTTTTCCGGTACCGGTTCTACCGCCACACCCCCTACCGTGTGGTGATGAAAGGCTATCAGGCTGGCGTGAAAGCAGTATTGGGTCTGGCCTTTGGTAATCACGCCCCTCTCGGCCAGTTTCTCAAGTATATTGAATATTTTGGTTTCATCAGCATTAAGCCTGCCCGCCACTTCTTTGCAGGTCGCCGGGGAAAATAACTCCAGGAGGACAACACCTTCTTCTGGAGAAAACACAGCTTCAAGTAGATCGATTAAACGCCGGGATACGGGAGCACCCCACTTATTTATCATGTCCAGGTATGCTTTATCACCTGTTGTCATCTTCAACCCCCCTTTATTGATATTTGCCACAAGTATAAACGTCCCTTTTCCAGAATGTCAACTGGTTTGAGACAAGTCTCAATCAAACGTCATATTACTATTTTATCAACCTGAAATATTTGGCCGGAAATGTCCGGCACGACTGTGATCTCTGTGATTTGTCTTTAACATATTCCTGAAATGGATTAAATAACTAAATACGAGTAATGTATAATTAATGGAGAGGTTTGCCTTTTCGTAGAAGCTAACGACGGCAGTTCAATGCAGTACTTGCCTTAAGGTTTGAAAAATGGATTTGTTATTCAAACTAAATCCGGTAGCCTTGACCTTTCTCATCCCGGGTCTGATCTCCATCGCACTGATTGTATATACCTGGAAAAACCGGCACGTAGAAGGTTCCAGGGTGTTTTCTTTTATCATGCTAGCCATTGCCGTCTGGTCGCTGGCGTATGGCGCTGAGCTGACCTGTCTGACACTGGAAGGTATGCTGTTTTTTCTGACTTTTGAGTATTTTGGGATAGCCTCTATTCCCGTACTCCTGTTGACCCTGACTTTCATCTATACCGGCCGCCGTGACTGGGTGCGTCCTCGCTATCTTATCGGTCTTTTTATTATTCCCTATATCACCCTCATCCTGGTTTCAACTACCAAGTTCCATGATCTTTATTACAGTTCCATCAGCCTGGATGCCGGAGGGCTATTTCCCCAGCTGGCCTTGACCCGAGGGGTCTGGTACTGGATCAATTCAGTATATGCTTATTGTGCGGTCCTGCTAAGTGCCGTTTTGCTGGTTGAAAAACTGCGCTATCCGCAGCCTGTTTACCGGCCTCAGATTATTGCTCTGCTGATCGGGGTTTCAGTCCCCTGGATAGTAAATATCCTTTACCTGACTGCCGGGTTTACCCTGTACGGGCATGTAGATCCCACCCCTTTTGCCTTCGCCGTATCAGGCCTGATAATAGCCTGGAGCATCTTCCGCTTCCGGTTGTTCAGTGTTGTTCCTATTGCCCGTGAATATGTCATCGAAAGCATGAAAGAAGGAGTAATAGTTGTTGATTCGGGAAGCCGCCTGGAAGATGTCAATACGGCCTCTAAAAAGATATTCGGCCTGGATAATTCGGACATCGGAAAGCCTCTTTTGGATCTCCTGAAGGACTGGCCGGAGATAGTAAGGCAGTACCGCTTGCCGGAAAACACCCGCCTGGAGCTTGACCACTGGAAAGATGGCGAAAAACATTATTTCGAAGCCAACACTTCAACCCTGTCTGACCGGGGAGGCCGGCCTCTGGGACGTTTGATCACCATCAGGGATATCACGGAATTCAAAAACCTGGAGCATAAACTTGAACAGATGGCCACTCATGACCATCTTACCGGACTGCCTGGCAGGGTATTGCTTATGGACAGGGTTGTGATGGCAATTGCACGGGCAAAACGAAAAAAAGTCAGCCTGGCGCTGATGATGCTGGACTTGGATCGGTTTAAAAAGATCAACGATACTCTGGGGCATATAGTTGGAGACAACCTGCTGAAAGCTGTAGCTGCCAGGTTGGAAAATACCATGAGAAAGAACGATACTTCAGCCAGGATTGGCGGTGACGAATTCGTAATATTACTGCCGGAAATTACCGGTGTGGATGAAGCCATAGGCGCAGCTTCACGCCTCTTGCTCTCCTTTCAGGATCCGCTGGCTGTCAATGGTCATACAGTCAAGGTGTCTCTGAGCCTGGGCATCGCTATTTTCCCTGAACACGGCGAGTGTTTTGACGAATTGCTAAAAAATGCGGATTCAGCCATGTACCAGGCCAAGAAAAACGGAAGAAACC
>CAYLVC010000403.1:0-2857 GCA_964387005.1 uncultured Dehalococcoidales bacterium
CTGGCTTTCTGACTTCCTGAAATGACAGTTATTTTCCCCTCGGATCAACAGACAGGTGAAATCCATGAAATCCGTTAGTGTCCGTGACTCCCCGGTGCTACCGGCGGCCAGAGATCCCTGGCCACATCGTCAAGTCCCAGCTCTTTCAGTTTTTTTACACTTGGTTTTGTGGTTACCCGGTCCCAATCGAGGGCGCCCAGATTCCACCATGCCTCTGCCTCCGTATCAACCGATACGTCGGCAAGAGGCCCGTCTTTTTGAGGCGGTCTCCCGGTTATTCTCGGATGTACGTTCCATCCAAGCTCACTAATTCCTTCCCGCAGGTTAAAAACATGCCTGATGTTGCAGATTCTTTCTCCCGCTTTGAGCAGATCGTCCATTGAACGCTGCCAGCCTGTGACGGCATTCATAAAACCTTCCATATATTTTCCGAAGCTCGGACCGACCGCTACACCGCCAAGCATGCAGACACCAGCAGCATTGTTAAGCAGGGTAGCGAAACCGCCTGGCCCAAAAGCCGGAATATGGCGTCCCGGTGTGGCATTCATCTGATAATAGGCTGAAGAATATTTGCCGTCGCGCCCGCGGAACTTGGGATCATGCATCCCCAGTTCCTGCCCGCCGATATGCACGGCATACTTTTCTGCGCCTCTGCCGATTTTCTCTGCGGCTACCTTGACCCCATCAGCCAGAACATCGCCGAAACCTTCTCTCAATGCCATTTTTTCCAACAAGCGCAGCATGGCATCATAGCTGCCCCAGGTCAATTCTATTCCGTCCGTGTCATTTTGGGTGATGAGACCGTTCTCGTAGCACTCCATGGCAAATGCTATGGTAGTCCCCGCCGAGATTGTATCCAGACCATAGTAGTTGCAAAGATGGTTAGCCATAGCCAGTGCTTCAGGGTTGGTAATACAGCACATTGCTCCAAAAGCTGCCTGTGTTTCATATTCTATCCTGTGAGTACCAGCCGGGTATTTGTATTCGCTTTTGCCCTCCTTCAACAGACCTTTACAAGCAATCGGACAGTGCCAGCAGGCCAGTCGACGGTCAAGATTGGCTATGAAATTATCAGGCGCCAACCCGGAGGTATCCAGGATATCGATGACTCCAATTCCCCCCCAGTTTTTAACCGGTGAATCTCCACTATGAACGGAACGAAGTCCTCCTTCTGAAGTACCGTATTTAAGAAAGTGGTTTTCTAGCTGTGGCCTGGCTTTTTTGAACTCCTCCATGAATTCAGCTCTTAATCTGGCGGCCATATCGGGATCAGCAACAGGGACTTTTTGGCTACCCCTGACAGCTACTGCCTTGAGTTTTTTTGATCCCATCACAGCCCCCAGACCGGACCTGGCTGCTGCGGAACCTTTTCCGGTTATGATTCCAGATATAAGAGATAGCTTCTCACTAGCAGGTCCTATGCAGGCAACTTCTACGTCACTGCCGATGGCGCTCTTGATAGCATCTTCCGTATCATAAATGCTTTTTCCCCATAACTGAACTGCATCTTTGAGTTCTGCCTTGCCGTCATTGATAAAAAGATAGACCGGTTTTTCCGATATCCCGGTGAAGAATACAGCGTCAAAACCGCTGAACTTAAGATAAGGACCGAAATCACCTCCTGAGTTTGCATCTCCCCACCCTCCTGTTAATGGTGATTTACCCACAGCAACATATCTTGTCCCAACAGGGTGAGGACTACCCGTAAGCGGGCCGGTAATCATGCCGAAAATATTTTCCGGTCCCAGCGGGTCCACCCCGGCCTTCTGATGGCTATAAAGATACCTGGCACCAAAACCATAGCCACCAATGAAGTCACGGTATATTTTTTCATCAGGCTCTTCTTCCTTAATAACTCCCGTAGAGAGATCTACAAACAGTATTTTACCCATATATCCACCAGTCATTTTCGTCTCCTTTCAGATTCATTAATATTTTTATTATATTCATTTTCTTATATTTACTTAAAGAAAACAGGTACTCGTGATTGCATATTTCAAAACAGCTTTTTAATTATATCCATTCCGGCTATAAATGTGCCAATCGAGCTGCCGATATTCGCCATGATCACGACAAGAATTGCTTTAAGAAACCGGTTTTTAAAGAATCTTTTAAAACTAAATATGTCCTTAGTAATATTGTTGATATCCTGAACGGTAGGCCTCCGTAACGAAGCTTCGACCAGACCGGCTATCCATCCGCAGGCTATCAAAGGGTTCAGTGAAGTAAAAGGAGCGGCGACAAAAGCAGTCAGTATGGTAAGAGGATGAGCAAATGATAGAGCGGTAAAAATACCCGCCATCACGCTGTTCCATAAAAACCAGGAGGTTAATTGCGATAAACCGGTTTGAATGTTAAGCACAAAACCATAGATGATAAGCCCCACGATGGTGATGGGAATAGCCCATCCAATTATTTTAAAAATGGGATTACCTGGGGGTATAAAAGTTATCTTTTCGATATCCTGATTTTTAAATATCTCTGTCCTGACGCCGGGCACATGAGCAGCGCCCAAAACAGCAACCACTTTTTGGCCGGGAGCGTTCTTTATCTTGTAGGCCAGGTACTGATCCCTTTCGTCAATCAAGATTTCACCAACCTTGGGAAATTGTTTCCGTAAATCAGCGAGCGCTGATTCCAGGTTGTCTTGTTTTAGCAGTTCACCGACATCATCTCCTGTTATTTGTTGATCATTAACAAAAGAAAAGAGCATACCAAAAAATAGCTTGCATTTTTCCCAAAAACTCAACTTCCGCCAGATCCTCATGAAAGTTGTTCTAATGTTGCGGTCTGCCAGTACCAGTTGAGTCCCTGTTTCTCTGGCGCTTTCAATGCCTTGCAGCATTTCCTGCCCTAC
>CAYLVC010000404.1:0-2840 GCA_964387005.1 uncultured Dehalococcoidales bacterium
CGAAACCTGAATACGTGGCCTTGATTTCAGCTGTCCCGCTGTTTTTAGCAGAAGGTATTACATAATGCAGTTCAAGACCTTCGATGTTCATATTGGGTAATGAATCATCGCCCAATTCAAGTGTCTTGATTGGTTTTGTCGTTGTAGGCGCTGATCCCCCTCCTCCGCCTCCACCCGAAGATAGGGACTGTACCGTGAAAATCCAGTGATAATTGCCCTCGATCGGATTGCCTGCTGTGTCTTTCATCCCGGTAGTCAGTGTAACATTATAGGTTGTTCCGCGTATCAAAGGCTGACCGGGAGTAAAAGTTGCTTTGTTGTCAGCAAGTGAAACCTTTCCTTCGACGGGTGTTGTTCCTTTGTGCAGTAAAAACGTGGCGGCGTTTACCGTTACGGCATCCATTATCTCGTTAAAGGTAGCTGTAAGACTGGTATTGGGTAATACATCCTTGCTCAAGTTCTTGGGGCTAACAGAAACCACCGCAGGGGCAGTAGTATCCGGTTTTGCCATTGTTCTGAAGCTCCAGTAATACTCCTCTGCGAGCGCTATTCCCTCTTTGTTTTTTACTGCCCTGGTAATACCGAAGGTATAAGTAGTCTCATAATTCAGTGGGCTGGCAGGAGCAAAAACAGCCTTGCCGCTGCTGTATTCCACAGTACCCTCAATCCTGGCCTTAGTTGCTGTAATCGAAGCGATTATGCTATCAGTAGTTATACTGGCAGCGTCCATATCCCCGGAAAGGAAAATCTCGATTTTGCTGTTGACGTCAACATTCTCCTCACCTTTGACCGGACTGACTGAAATCACGCTGGGGGGAGGAGTAACTGTGGGAGTCTCATCAGGTCCAGGTAATAGCTCGCCGGTTGTAAAACCCCAGCTGAAGCTGGTTCCCAGTTTGTTTCCGGCCAGGTCTCTGGCCTCGATGCTGATACTGACAGTATATCTTATTCCAGCGACAAGTTCAGATGAAGGTGTAAAGATAGCTGTAGTTCCTGAATAAGTTACCATGCCACTGATTTTGTCTTTCCCATCCGTCAGGGTGAAGATACCTGTGGTAATACTGGAAGGGTCCATTGCCTCATTGAATATGACTGAAATAATACTGTCAATCGGAATACCTTTGGACCCGTCAGCGGGGGTGACTGATTTAACCATCGGAGGGATATTGTCCAGAATAGTTGTTACAGACGAAGTCGTTGCTGTGGTTGTGGTAGTTGGTATTGTGGATGATTTTTTAGAGCCTGTGCAGCCGGTCGCAGAAATCGCCAGGATCGATATCACCACGCAGCAGCAAATAAAAAGAACCTTTGGTGAAGTTTTCATTTTCGTTCCCACCAGCAGAATTGATAATAAAGTGGATATATCACTTGAAAACCATCATATATCCGATGTGTTAAATTGTCAATAGTCAACAAGCTTGATTTATCCCTCAATAGTACTCCCTACCGCTGGTTTCCCCTTCATACGCGTTTTTTTGTTTCTTTACTTTACTGAAATTCGAAACAAAATACTCAATATGCTAAAATAACATCACATCCTATACGTGTTCCTTGAGGGAGACATATTGAGGAGGGAGGCGGGACATGATAAGGACAATCCCCGAACCCAGTAAACAGGTAAAGGTTTGCAGAGAATGCGATGTGGTAGTTGTGGGCGGAGGGCCTGGAGGCATCGGCGCTGCCATCGCCGCGGCTCGTAACGGCGCTGATACCGTCCTCATCGAACGTTACGGCTACCTGGGCGGCATGGGCACCGGCGGACTTGTCACTATTATTCCCTGTTTGTCGGATTTCGAAGGTAATACGCAGATCGGCGGCATTAATCAGGAGTGGATCGAACGGCTTACAGCCCGCGGCGCTGAGACTCATCCCCCTGCCGGGATCTGGGGTTCTGACGATAAACGTCTTACCACCTATTGGAATGACCGCTCCTTTTTCTCCGTTCGCGAGGGAAGAATCATCTATGCTTCTCTCATTGACGCCGAAGTCTCCAAGTGCATCCTAAACGAAATGGTCAAGGCAGCCGGAGTTAAGTGCTACCTGGATTCCTGGGGCACAATGCCTGTTATGGAAGGCAACAGTCCAACAGGCGTAATATTTGAAAGCAAGTCCGGACGCCAGGCCGTCATGGCCAAAATTGTAATCGACTCAACCGGTGACGGCGATTTGCTACCCTTTACCCCCGCTGGCTTCGATACCGATATAGACCCGCGAATCCGGATCGCCAACCTTTCCCTTTGCTTCTGGATCGATGGTGTAAACTATATGAAAATGGATGATTTCCGCCATGAAAATCCCCAGAAGTGGGGCGAGCTTATGCGCGACCTGATGCAAAAAGGCGGCCTGCCAGGCTTTTTCCGCAGCAACCTTAAAAACCAGGAAAACATAGTCTGGTTTCATCCACGCTACGCCTGTTCAAGCCAGATAGATGTAAATGAGCTTACCAGGGTCGAAATGCTTGGACGCGAAAAAATGCTATTTACTTACGATTTCTTCAAGAAATATGTACCCGGATTTGAAAACAGCTTTATCGTCCTTTCTTCCCCGCAACTGGGTACACGGGGTGCCAGGAGGGTCCACGGCGACTATATGCTGACCGAAAAAGACCTGCTCAATAATGAGCCCTTTAAAGACACCATTGCCGTATTCCCGGACCTGGATAGAGGAGAAGATTCACTCAAACATCCACTGACTTATATTCCCTACCGTTCTCTCCTCCCCGGGGGAGTTGAAAACATGATCGTCGCCTGCCGGGCTTTTTCCTCCGATCAACTGGTCAATAATTTCTTTAACCTCATCCCCCATTGCGTTGCCTTCGGAGAAGCTGCCGGCACCGCCGC
>CAYLVC010000405.1:0-2836 GCA_964387005.1 uncultured Dehalococcoidales bacterium
AAACGGGTCGGAATTATCACCCAGGCGGAAAACAGGACTACGAAAGCGGCTATGGCGGCAATTGCTGTTATTGACATTTGAATTCTCCTCTGTGTTCAGTTTGCTGGCTTGCGTTTCATCAGCTTATGTATTCAGTTTAAAGGAGATCGCACCACCGGTCTACGTACGAAATAACAGATATTCCAGCCCTGTTTTTTGTGCAAAATATATAGGGAAACCGCTGCTTTCCAAAAGTGCTTTTTAATAATTTAGTGAGACTTTTCAGCGCCGGCAGGGCTTCCGGCAGTTTCTCTTTGAAGGTGAAAAGCCCTCCGAACGATTAACACTCGGGGGGCTTTGTTAAATTCGGTAATCCGGGCAAAAAGCGTACTGGCACTTACAGATTTGGGGCGATAATGCGCCACTTTTAGCAACTAAATAACTATGTGCCAGCCAAGCAGGGCCAAAAATGCAATCAGCATCTTCAAAATTATAGCCCAAAAACTCATCACGCCTAAAATAATCACCATAATTCCTCCCTGGTTGCATATTATTTTTTTATTTAAATACAAAACTTGCTGCCATGTTACTCATGTGACGAACGAGAAACGTTCACAAGTACTGTCGTTTCCGTTATGTCATTTTCCACCTCCCTTAACCGGAACGGTAGCAATAGAATAACGCTTAAATCATATACGATAGTATATAGAGAGTCAATACCTTTTTAAAAGCCATCATTTTTCAACCCGGGCATTAAACCTGAGACCTGCCGCCGGATGGTACTCCCTCAGAAATGCTGCCGGATATTGTTTACTCCATTCCTCCATCCGGGCTACGTTGACCTTTTCGACTTCTACCAGGAAACTGCTGACAACCATTCCCGTGGCGTTCCTGGAGGTGGTATTGTGAGGAGTGATGGTGTTGATCGCTCCTCCCCTGTCCAGCTCTCCCGGGATAATCGGATCGTACCTGGCACCATGGTCCATGTAGACCGTCCCCGGCATGATGCGCTGGGTTACGTAAGCCCCGCCGAGTACTGTTCCTCTTTCGTTATATACTTTGACGATATCGCCCTGCTTTATACCGCGCTTTTCAGCGTCCGCCGGATTTATCCAGAGCGGTTCGTATTTGTAGCCGTCCGGCCCCGTGACTTTGCAGGTCAAAATCTCCCTCGTCCAGGTGATATCGTCGCACTGGGCGTGGACTCTCCATCTGCCGTGATTGGATACCAGCGGCAGCGGGTATTTTGCAGCCCGGTCGCCGGAGACTCTCTCGTCGTGGCTCTCGCCTCTTTCAATCCAGTGGGGCACCGGTGGTCTCTCTTTGTCAGCAGCAAAGTGCTTGGTCAGATTCTGGGAACAGAACTCGATTTTGCCGGAGGGCGTTTTGAGGGGGTGCTTCTCCGGATCATCGTAAAATTCCCGCAGGCCCACCGGGAGTTTTTCCCATTCAGGCGCTGTGGGTATAACATAATAGCCCTTTTCCTGGAATTCCTCATAGCTTATCTCATTTTGCACGCCAGTATGATCAAAATTAAGCTTGACCCATTCCGCGGAAGTTTTACCCCCCGTATACTTTTCCAGCAGCCCCAGTTTTTCGGCTATCACGGCTACCGCTTCATAATCGCTTTTGGACTCTCCCAGGGGTTCAATGCATTTGTTTCCGGACATGACAGTGGTGTATTGACCGCTTTCAGGGTCGGAGGTGATATCCTGCTCTTCGAACTTGGTATTGACCGGCAGTATGATATCGGCAAACAGGCAGTCATTTTCCAGCCAGGGGTGCTGGGCCAGGATGAATTCGATTCCCGGGCTTCTCAGGGCTCTGGTATAAGTATTGGTATCATTCCAGCAGGTTATCCAGCAGGGAGTATCGGTCCAGATCATGTGCACCGCAGAGCAGCCTTCAGCCGGATAGGTATATTTAACGAACTGGTCCTCGACGTAACCGGGGAAGGTTGAGTTGCCGTACCAGCTTATGGGCGGATTGAGGATGGCGTCATGAATCAGGTCCTTGGGAATGAACTGGGTTGGATTGAGTGGGGCTGGAGTCATCAGTTTTTCCAGTTCGGAGCGGAATTTGCCTGTTCTGGATGCTGCCGCCCTTTCGCCGCCGACATCGATAATGGTGTAAGAAGGCGTCACTTTCTGGGGCATGAATTTGGGTACCGGCATGGGAGATTTTCCCGGGATCCACATGGCGGAAACGCCCCATTCCAGCATTTTAACCTGGTGAGTCCCCGTTTTGCCCAGCCCCTGCATGGCCAATAAAAGGACCTCCAGCCTTCCGGGTTCGGTTGAATAGGCGCTCCGCATTCCGGGTCCCCCGTTGCCGTGCACAATCGATGTCGTTTTGGAAGCCCAGTCTCTGGCCAGGGCTTTTATCGTCCACTCCGGGATGCCGGTTTTCTCTGCGGCCCAGGCGGGCGTTTTAGCTGCCCCGTCCTCTTTTCCCAGGACGTAGTCACGGAACTGTTCAAAGCCAAAGGTATGTGTGGCAACATAGTCCTTATCATAAGTCCCGGCGGTTATCCAGACGTGGGCTATCGCCAGATGCAGAGCAGCGTCTGTGTTCGGCCTGATTGGAATCCATTTGTCGGCATGGACGGCAGCGCCGTAGTTCAGGTCAGGGCAGATATAGACGCACTTGATTTTTAAGCGGCTGAACCAGTAGCAAAGGCGGCTGGCCATTTGTCCGTTGAATCCCCATGATGTAGTTTCAGGGTCGCATCCCCAGAAAAGAAGCAAATCGCTGTTTTTAGCGATGTCCGGCATCAGGTTAGCCGCCGGTCCCATTTCCCCTACAGGCTCCATCCCCCAGACATGCTTGGCGCCCCAGGCCCAGCCTTCCCAGCTGT
>CAYLVC010000406.1:0-1301 GCA_964387005.1 uncultured Dehalococcoidales bacterium
TCACAGAACTTTTGTTTGGGAAGGAGGAGTTGATTCCGGAGATACAAAGGTTATTTGTTTCATCAAAACAATACGGGTTGCCATTATGATGTTATAGCGTTATAATGATGTCGTAAATTTAATACAGGAGGTAGCAATGTCTCCCCAAAGTAAACGGACTACAGTATATTTAGACCCTGATTTGCATAAAGCACTACGTTTGAAATCAGCCACTATTTCCCGTTCATTATCAGAACTTGTAAACGATGCCGTGAGAGAGGCTCTCGCGGAAGATGCCGAAGATATTGCTGCATTTGAGGAAAGGGTAAAAGAGCCGGTCATTAGCTATGACGAAATGATTAAAAGGCTAAAGAAAGATGGCCGGATATAAAATCTATTTCAAGGAGTCCGTTGAGAAAGATTTGAGGCAAATCCCTCAGAAAGAAATAAAGAAAATACTCCGACGTATAGAATCGTTAATTATAAACCCGCGCACTCAGGGGTGTGAAAAACTGACCGGACAGGAAAGATATCGTTTCCGTCAAGGACGATATCGTATTTTATACTCTATCCAGGATGACGAGCTTACCATATGGGTAGTAAAAATCAGCCATCGCAAAGATGTTTATCGTTGAACTGAACATTAAAGGCAAAATAATCACCCGAAACTGAAGCTAATATTAAAATGGCAATAAACTGGGGTAAATATTTGAGGCTAATTTATGGTAACAAAATTACCTTAAATTATGGTGGACCACAGGGGACTGTTACCGAACTTTTGTTTGAGAAGAAAGGGCTGATTACGGAGATACTGCACTTAATCCTGAAAAGTGACGGCTAACAGCTTGGAGAAGGTTTAATAGGCTCTTAAGTAAATCATTCCCTTCAAAGACATGGGTATAGAACAACTTTATTGGTCTGCCATTGTATGGCCATCCAGTAGTTAATTGTACTCAGCCCGGTATGTCCAGGTCACATTGCATGGGGGACGATTCCATAACCCCGCTATTATCTGCAAGGTTGCCCCTTTGCGTGCCGGCGGGGCTGTAATCATCCATTCCTGGCTGGTTTTACCATCAAAATTTGGAGACCAAGGGTAGCATTTCAACACGGTAGAAGGCTCAATAATTCCCTTCTGGTTGCTGTTGTACCAGAATTGCTCTCCCACTCCCTCTCCTCCCTTGTTGTATAAGCCGCTGTTAGAAAAGTCAGCTTTAACTTTATAGCGTACTCCTGGATTTAAAACCAGTGGAGGAATCTCGAAATTGCATGAGATGGTCACATTATAGAATTCATCCCCGTGGTCTACGTACCGCTCCTGG
>CAYLVC010000406.1:1311-2829 GCA_964387005.1 uncultured Dehalococcoidales bacterium
TAAACGAGCCTGTCCAGCGTGGCTCCGGCGCTTCGAACTCCAGAAGGTCCTTGTTGGCATTGATGATCGCCGCATCATCTCTAACCCACACTAAAAAACCCGCCGTCGTTGTGGATGATGGTGTGGTAGAAGTCGTTGGCGTTGCCAGCGTAAAAGTAGGATTAGTTACTCCTGAGACGATTTTTCCACTGCCACCGCAGTGTTTGGTCTTGTCTCCGATGCGGGCTGCGGGCTTGCCGTTAATCAGAACTTCAGTGTCGCCGGTGATGATTTCGAAGGTATTGGGGCCGCAACATGCCGTATGTATCCCTGTATCACCTACCCGGGCAGCCGGTAATCCGTTTAAAAGCACATCCGGACTGCCGCTTAAAATGGTTCCTTTGACATCATGAGGACATGTGGGGCATCCATGAGAATCCGCCGCACAATGAGCGTTATCGCTAACTCGGGCATATTTTAAAGGTGATACCGCCGTTATAGAATATTTCTTACGGACGGTGTTCTGACCGTCCGTAACTTCCAAAATGATGGTGTTTTCACCTACCTTATTGAATACCGGCCGGCTTAAGCTGCCTTTCGCGGGAGTGAAAACTCCGTCACCTGACCAGCGTACCTGGTCTGAAACATCTTCTTGCTTACTGGTCCCCGGATTGCGTAAGCACCGGGCGCCGAAGACCCATCCTGCGGTGAAGACTTTAGGGCTTATTCCGGCCGGATAAGTAAGTTCTAGGCTTAAAGCAGGATTGGTGCTTCCAGTGATTGCTGCATGGGCATCAGTGCCGGGCTGGTTAACACCGGGACTGCATCCCGTAATACTAACCAATAGCATCACGAGTGTCGTAATTACCAGCAAATAAGATGATTTCCTCATTTGCAGCTTCCTTTCATGGTAGTCCCTGCAAAGCTACTGAAGGGTATAACTCCACGAGGTTACCCAAGTATCGAGCTATTATATCTTTAATCAATCATTTGTGTAAAGCCAGCTTTTATGACAGCGGATGGCCTCTTTAATGCTGGCAATTGCCTCTTCGTCTGTTCTTTTTCCTATTTTGCAGGGAGAAGTCCCAGTTCCTGAAATACCTTTTCGTCATCTTGATGATCAATGAACATAACTATCCTGGGTTCGGAGCCGGTTTTCTGTACCAGAAAGGTGATGTCAGATTCGATGGTCCTGTCGCCGCTTTTTTGAAAGGTTAAACCCCAATGGGTTTTGACCATTGAGTACTCATTCGAAACGGGCGTTTCCTTCATGGAGAGAATCCTGGCGGATGTCCGGCCAAGTCTCTTGTAGACCTGCACAGCCTGTTTCGAAATTTTCAAGAAATCCGGCTTGCTGAGAACTGTCGTCCCCCGCGGAGCGGCCAGGATAAAAGTATCAGCGAAATACCCAGCAGTCTTCTCAAAATCGAGATCTGCAACCGCCTCCTCGTAGTTTTTAAAAAGCCTTTTGATATCATCATCCATTGATAACACCTCCAATTTGTTATGCCTGGCGATAGCCGCTGTAGTTTCTATCCG
>CAYLVC010000407.1:0-2826 GCA_964387005.1 uncultured Dehalococcoidales bacterium
TGCTGCTGCCTCCCGTAGGAGTCGGGGCCGTGTCTCAGTCCCCGTCTGGCTGGACGTCCTCTCAAACCAGCTACCCGTCATAGGCTTGGTGAGCCATTACCCCACCAACTACCTGATAGGACGCAAGCCCCTCCCCAAGCGCCCGAAGGCTTTAGTAGTGAAAACCTGCCTCCACTACCACATGCGGTATTAGTCCACCTTTCGGTGGATTATTCCCCACTTAGGGATAGGTTACTTATGTGTTACTCAGCCGTTTGCCACTATTTATCTTTCGATAAACCGTTCGACTTGCATGCATAAGGCACGCCGCTAGCGTTTATCCTGAGCCGGGATCAAACTCTCCAAAAATTTCAGAGTTTAATGTGCTCTTTGTTTAATTGTGCTAGTAAAAACTTCCTTCCGCTATCCAGTTGTTAAGGTCCTTAAAGCCTTTTCCCCAAGGCACCTTAGTATCTTACCACGTTCCTGATTTTGTGTCAACATCCCCCGAGGGGGTTAAAAACATTCTTTTTAAAAAACCCCCCAACTTGCCCGGAGCCCCCGGGGACGCGAATGCTGAGGGAATCATCAGAAACCTTTGTTAATATATCACTTCCCCGCAGGCCTGTCAATAGCCCGGTTATAGAACCTTTTTGCAACATAACCAGTGTTGAAATGCAAGTTTGACACCGGATTTGAGATCAACTAAAATGTTCTTATTAGAAGATAGCCAGTAAGGGGTAAAGATTGTACCAGAAAACCACTCTGGGAAACGGTCTCCGCGTGCTTACCAGTTGTATGCCTCATACCCACTCAGTTTGCATTGCTATTTTTGTCGGTATCGGATCACGCTACGAGACTGATATTGAGGCTGGCACTTCTCATTTCATTGAGCATGTCCTCTTTCGCGGCACTTACAGATATCCAACGGCCAGGGATATTTCCCAGGCAATAGAAGGGGTCGGAGGTATTCTGAACGGGGCCACGGACAAGGAACTGACCTTTTACTGGTGTAAAGTAACCAGGGACCATTTTATTCCCGCTACCGAAGTGCTGACAGACATGCTGCTTAATTCCAGGTTTGAGGCAGGTGATATTGAAAAGGAGCGTCAGGTCATCGTTGAAGAGATCAACATGTGTAAAGACTCTCCCCCGCAGCAGGTTGGGCTGCTGATCGATGAAGTCCTGTGGCCTCATCATCCGCTGGGGCGAGATATTGCCGGTACAAAGGAATCTGTATCAGGAATAGACCGTCCAAAGCTGAAACAGTTTTTAAAGTCATGCTACACGCCGCAGAACACTGTTATTACGGTAACCGGGCGGGTGGAGCATGAAGAGGTACTGGAGGTTGTTCAGCGGCTGCTGGGAGACTGGTATAATTCCTCTCCGCGCAAAGACTATATGAATTTCAATAAAGCTCCGGAAGAAAGGCTGCGCGTCGAGAAGCGGAATACCGAGCAGGCCCATCTTTGTTTGGCACTGCCGGGGATTGCACTGTCTCATCCCCGGCGTTTTTCCCTGGACCTTTTAAATGTCATCCTGGGCGAGGGAATGAGTTCCCGTCTTTTCAGTGAAATACGGGATAAAATGGGTCTGGCTTACAGCATTAACAGTTACGTGGAACACTTTCTGGATACCGGCTCTTTAACGGTATCAGCCAGCGTAGATCCGAATAACCTTAACAAGGCTATTACCGCTATCCTGGAACAGCTTGAGCTGCTAAAGGAAAACATCCCTGATTTCGAGATGCAAAAAGCCCGGGAAATATCCAAGGGAAGGCTGCTGCTGCGCATGGAAGACAGCCGGAATGTAGCCGGCTGGCTGGGCGGACAGGAAATACTGCTCAACCGTGTTCTTACCCTGGAAGATACTGTAGCCATCATTGACAGTATAACGGTTGAGCAACTGCAGCAGATTGCGCGTGAACTGATCAGGCTTGAGAAGGCTTGCCTGGCTGTTGTGGGACCAATCTCGGATTCCAGACCGTTGAAGAAGCTGCTCAAGATATAAGCCTCGCTACATTAATCCTGATATTAAAAGCCCTCCCCTTAACAAAAGGGGAGGGCTTTTGGCAATCGGGCAACGGCTGAATATCTTACTGATTCAGCCCGTTTATTACATGTCCATGCCGCCGTAGCCGCCGCCGGGAGGCATGGCGGGAGCTGCCGATTCTTTCTTTTCGGGGATATCAGCTACCAGGGACTCGGTGATCAGAACCATGCAGGCGATGCTGGCTGCGTTCTGAAGACTGGACCTGACGACCTTGGTAGGATCTATGATGCCTTTCTGAACCATATCGCCGAAATCGTCAACCATGGCATCGTAACCCCAGCCCTTGGGGCTTCTCTTGATGGTGTCGACTACCACCGCTCCGTCGCGTCCGGCATTCTCGGCGATGTAGCGAATGGGTTCTTCGATAGCTTTTTTAACGATCTCAACGCCGGTTTTCTCATCGCCCTCGGCTTTGATATTGTCCAGGGAGGGGAGTGCGCTGAGCAGACCGACACCGCCGCCGGGCAGGATACCTTCTTCTACTGCCGCCTTGGTGGCTGAGAGGGCGTCTTCAACTCTGTGTTTCTTTTCTTTCAGTTCGGTTTCGGTAGCTGCGCCGACTTTGATGACGGCTACACCACCGGCCAGTTTGGCCTGTCTTTCCTGAAGTTTCTCACGATCAAAATCGGAGGTGCTCTCAGCAATCTGGGCTTTGATCTGCTTGATCCTGGCCTGGATGGCGGTTTCGTCGCCTTTGCCTTCGACCACTGTGGTGTTATCTTTATCGCTGGAAACCCGGCGCGCTCTGCCCAGGTCTTCAACGGTAACGGAATCCAGCTTGCGTCCGACTTCTTC
>CAYLVC010000408.1:0-2826 GCA_964387005.1 uncultured Dehalococcoidales bacterium
GGATTTGTCTGCGGAAAATCCTGCTGTTTGGCTTTCCAGAGTTCAGCGATGGCCAGTACCTGTTCATTAAGCTCACGGTCGGCAGCCCGCACAACCCAGTAACCTTCTTTTGCCGGAGTATCCCCGGTCATACCAGCGGCGCCTTTTCCGTCGGCGGCAAAGTTAGCCTGGGCATAGGATAATCCAGCGTATTCCAGTTTGTCGCTCGGTATTAGTAATACGGAAGTAAAGTCTCTCCCGTGAAGATGATACAAATCAAGGACTGCCTGAACAGCAGTCTGAGCGTATTCATCGAATCCGGAAGCATTTTCCGATGTGATAAACCAGAGCCCGACAGTGCGGTTCTGGTCTTGATTTACTATATTACCTTCGGATACAACCCGGTAAGGTCTGGCATGTTCCAGGATGGACTTGTCCTGTGGCTGGACTCCCTCAGGAGTGACATTGATGGTTTCAGGTATTTGCTCCTCATTCACAGACGGCTGGCATCCGGTGACAAGTAAAAGCCCAATCAGCATGATAAGGAATATAAATGCAAGCTTTTTCAATTCTCATCCTCCTACTTGACTACCCATCCCATTAAATAAGGAATAGTCGGCAATAACCATGGAGCAGTGAATATAGCCATTACACCGCCCAATACAAACGCAGGTTTTCTCTCTAGCTTCAAATATGCATAGGATAGAGCAAAATTGACCAGCCAGAGCATGACTATGGGCAGAAGCATATATACAAATTGCAGAGACTGCGACATCGCAGGTATCCAGAGTCCGGTTTTTCCAAAGTGGGTATCCCAGGTTAGTTCGAAATAAGCCCAATCAATGATTATGCCCAGTATTGTTATGAACAGGATGTATAGGAACCTTCTCCATTTGCTAAGCTGGATTTTGTTTTTAACTGGAAGAAAGGGCAGGGCAACGGAAAACACCAGCAGGTTCCAGAGATAATCGAAGATACTGCCAAAAGGGATCCCGAAGAGCATAATAAATATTATCAGCCCGCCAGCATCGTAAAGCGTAATTGGTTTTTTCGTTTCGGTCATCTCTTCTCCTTCACCGGTCTACCCTTACTCCATCTCCCCAGAGACGGTTTCCTTCGGCATCCAGATGCTGGGCATAGACCATATCGCCGCCGAGAGCATTATTACCAGCCACAGCAATAACAATGGCGCCACCTGAACCGTCGCTGATGAGAGTGCCATTAGCCTGGTACTTATCGGGTTCGTTGAATACGGCAATCGCCATCTGGTCCCACTGTATGTTACCCCTGGCATCTAATCTCTGAGCAAATGTACCACCATAAGCGATATACTCTTTTTGGAATTGCCAGAGCAGGATGATGCCTCCTGTGCCATCGGCAACATATTCAATATCGCTAATTTGGTAACGCGGTTCGGTGGCAATTACCTGTTTTTCCGGCCAGAAAAAACTGAGTGCAGGGTTGATTCTTTGTGCAGAAAGAATCATGCGTCGCTGGGTGGGTGGCCCGGTGGGAGGGTCAGAGGTAATGCGAACGCGGTAGCTGCCGCCGAATCCGTCACTTATCGTACCAGGTAAATAGTCTTGCTTTTCCAAAAGGGTGCCGTCGCTGCTGATGTGTTGCTGGTACATCACCCCAGTATCTAAATAGGTAGCTGCTAGGATAACCCCGCCGGAACCGTCGCTGTGCATAGAACTATCTTGATAATGCGTTCCGACTATGACTTTTTCCTTCCAGGCGAAGCTACCGCCACTGTCCAGTCTTTGAGCGTAAACCAGGTTTGCGTTATGCTCGCCTTCCTCCTCCCAGACTACAATTACTCCTCCGGCGTCGTCGCTCACAATATCATGTTTCCCGGCATAAGTTGGATAGGAGCGAATAACTGTCCCTTTTTTCCCGGCGGCCTTATCATCTTCGGTTACAGGCCGATAGGGAGAAGAGCTAACGAGAAGTTTTCCCTGCTCACCCCACAAACGTGTTCCATCCGGGGACAGCTTCTGAAGACGGAGAAAATCGTTATGCAGCGCCCGGTAAGCGGTCGTATAGCTGTTCCAGGCGAAGACAGCGCCCCCTGTGCCGTCGGCAACAACCACGGGAAAATTATCACCGTACAGTCCGGCGCTGCCGGTGGCAAGCTCCATATCACTCCAGAGAAACTCACCGGTTGAGCTTATGCGCTGGGAATGAAAGGGAATTGGGTTAAAAAAGGAAGGATCGTTCCGGTCGGTCGGCATTTTATACCTGTCGTCCCAGGTAATGATAGCTCCGCCGGTACCATCGGCGATGAGGATAAAAGATGTTCGGGATGGGGCAAAGGGATCAAGTTTTACCCCTGCTTCAGTTACCAGTATGCCGCCATCTTGCCAGAGAGTCTTGCCGGAACCATCGATATGCTGCACATAGATTCCCTGTTCTTCCTGCCAGGCAATGATGGCACCGCCTGAGCCGTCACCTACAGCTTGGAGAGGGATACCTCCCAGACTATCGCGATAGCTCAGAGCAATACCGGCTGAAGCAGCAACAACTACAGCAATAATAATCAGCGCCAGAAGCCAGCGCCGATTTTGACATACCTTCATACTACCCCCTACTGAGATGAGTTTTCCTGGTTGACTCTCTATGCCTCCAATTATTCTTACAGGCAAACAATTGTTATTATGATTTCTATCTTCGAGAAGTACCGTAAAACCTCATCCCGAATAAAAAGCTCCCATTTATATAACGCAGAAAGCTTAGTTAAGTTTTACTTTGAAATCCCAAAGACCTGCCCAGTCTCCCAATTGTCTGACAGAAAAAGTAAGCTCTTGAGCGTCAACCGGGATGGGGCCGATGTCCCAGATGAGCCAT
>CAYLVC010000409.1:0-2823 GCA_964387005.1 uncultured Dehalococcoidales bacterium
TCAAAGGGAACAGCAGCCCGGCAGCCGGCAGTCCCTGAGCGTGATCTCCCAGGTATTTTTTATATAACTCCAGGGCGGAGTACCCATCAAATTGAAACAAGACATTGCCCTTCGAACGGGTGATAAGCCGTTCAGGACCAAACGGGTCCCAGCCACCGGCCGACCCGTAACCAACCCTAAGGCGGTTACCGTAGAAACCCAGGGCAACAATCACGTCTTTTTCGGGCTTACCGTTTTCTGATATCACCAGTGTTTCCTGAAAATTCCCGCCGTCTCCCGCCAGCCCGCCCGTTACACTTACATTTTCCGGCAGATTCTGCTGCAGGCCTTTGGCCAGTTCACTTCCATTGATGTTCAGACCATCCGATAGTACAAACACATGAACCAGATTATCTCGGATCAGGGATTGAGCCAGTCTGGCTCCTGCCTGATAGCTGTTTCTTCCCACCTCATCCAGATTGACTCTGGCAATTTCAACTCTGGTATGTTCAAAACTGACGGCCGTGGATAACAGCGTATCATCAGTTACGTCGATATTATCAATTTCTCCAGCGGTGGAACACCCACAAATATGCGCCAACGGATATTCCTGCCGCAATGTGCCAATAACTTGACTGTCCGTTATGATCTGCCGGCTGCCGAAGATGAACAATACCCGGGCAGAGTCTCTCAAAAAAGTGGGAGCGGCTGGCAGCCATCCTGTTGTTTTGGTCCACTTCTTTTGTTCAGTTTTCATTTCAAACTGGTCTCCCTATTAATCAGAAGGACGATTGCATATAACCGTCGTGCAGGTATACAGTCGTACGATTAGTTAATCATATCATCAACCCTGAAATATATAAAATGGGCAGGCAAAGGAGATCCGATTTACCGAACCATCCGGTTCAAGTTCGGCAGAGCGGATTATGGTCTCATCTGAAACACAGCCCTGGTATTTTTAACACAAATTCAGCCCGCCTCTTTTACGGGCGGGCTTGATTGTAGTTGTTAGCAATTAAGGCCAGGCTCCTTTAGCGCCACGTCCCCTCGTGGTTCAATCCTTTTGCAGCCATCCGTTAAAGTTGAGTCCCGCCGCCGGATGGTACTCCCTTTCAAAAGCTGCCGGATATTCTTCCTGCCATTTCTCCATCTGCGCCAGCGTCACCTTTTCGACCTCTACCAGAAACCCGCTGACGACCATGCCCGTGGCATTTTTGGAAGTGATATTGTGGGGAGTAATGGTATTGATTGCCCCTCCCCGGTCCAGCTCACCGGGAATTATCGGATCATACCTGGCTCCGTGGTCCATGTACACCACTCCCGGCATGACCCTCTGCGTTACGTTCGCTCCGCCCAATACCGCTCCTCTTTCATTGAACACCTTGATAATATCGCCCTGTTTGATTTGACGCTTTTCAGCATCCTGCGGATTGATCCAGAGCGGCTCGTAGTAATATCCATCCGGCCCTTTGACCCGGCAGGTGGTTATTTCTCTCGTCCAGGTAATATCATCGCATTGAGCGTGTACCCTCCAGCGCCCGTGATTGGACATTATTAGCAGCGGGTATTTTTCCGCCCTCTGGCTGGAGAGCGCCTCGTCATGACTTTCACCTTTTTCAATCCAGTGAGGCACCGGCGGCCTTTCTTTATCGTCAGGAAAATGTTTAGCCAGGTTCTGGGAATAAAACTCGATCTTTCCCGAGGGCGTCGTCAGGGGATTGGAATCAGGCTTTTCATTAAAATTCTTCATACCCGCCGGGGCCTTTTCCCAATCCGGACTGGTCGGGACCACAAAATATCCCTTCTTTTTGAATTCCTCATAGCTGATCATTTTCTGTATTCCCGAGGTCTCAAAACCGAATTTTATCCATTCTTCAACCGTCTTGCCCCCGGTATATTCTTCCAGCAGTCCCATTTTTTCCGCTATGGCGCAGACCGCTTCATAATCGCTTTTCGATTCTCCGACAGGTTCGATGCACTTGTTCTGGTACATGACCACGTTGAATTGACCGTTGCAGCCGTCCATTGTAATATCCTGCTCCTCCAGTTTGGTATTCACCGGAAGGATAATATCAGCGAACACACAGTCGTTTTCCAGCCAGGGGTGCTGGGCAAGAATAAACTCGATTTTAGGGCTTCTCAGGGCTTTGATATAGGTATTGCTGTCGTTCCAGCAAGTTATCCAGCAGGGCGTATCCGTCCAGATCATATGGACTTCGGGGCAACCCTCCGCCGGGTAGGTGTATTTGATGAACTGGTTTTCCACATTAGAAAATAACAGCGTTGTCCCGTACCAGGATACAGGGGGATTAAGAATCGCTTCGTGGATCAGGTCTTTGGGTATAAACTGTTTGGGGAAAATATTACCCGGTTTAAGGTCGCCCAGCATATCCCGCTTGTCCATTCCTTTTGATACATCGTAAACTGCCGGGACCATGGACCCTCTTGAGGCTGCATTGAGACTCGGAACAAATAATCCTTTCGGCATGGGCTGTCTTCCGTGCAGTCCCCATTCAAACATCTTGACCTGGTGAGCCCCCGGCTTGCCCAGTCCCTGCATGGCCAGGAGAAGAACCTCAAGCCGTCCGTTTTCTGTTGAATAGGCGCCTCTGATTCCCGGACCGCCGTTGCAGTGAGGGATCGTTGTCCTCTTTGACGCCCAGTCCCTGGCCAGGGCTTTGATGGTCCATTCCGGTACTCCGGTCTTAGTGGCAGCCCAGGCAGGCGTCTTGACGACCCCATCCTCTTTTCCCTGGACGTATTCAACAAATTTGTCGAATCCATAGGTATGAGTCCGGACATATTCTTTATCATAGGTATTTTCGTTGAGCCAGATATAGGCGA
>CAYLVC010000410.1:0-2790 GCA_964387005.1 uncultured Dehalococcoidales bacterium
CGCCAGGGTGATTGTCGCCGGTTCCCAATCTATTTTCCGCAAGCGGGGAGATATACTAAACAAGTTTGATGTTTCGATTCCGGGAATATCCGGCACAGGCAGAACAACCAAAAACAGGCGGATAGACAGTATTGTGAATATTTCAGTCCTTTTATCAACTGACATTATCGCTTAACAGTTAGCTACTGACGTAATCGTATAACAACGACAACCACCCTGTCAGTCAAACTGGATTACGTGGAACAGACTTCCTGGGTATTGTTTCTGAAATACCTGGACGATATGGAGAAAGACCGGCAGATTGCCGCAGAACTCAAAGGTCAAAATTATGAACACATCCTCAGTCCGGAATATCGCTGGGAAGCATGGGCGGCCCCTAAAAACGGCAATGGCAAGATCGATTATCATAAAGCTTTAACCGGAGAAATAACGGACTAGCAAGTTTGTTTACATCTATTGATAACATGTTAACAAAGTGGTATAGTTTGTTTACAAGTTTTGGGGAATGACAACAAAGTGAAAACTATTCAAATAGGTAAACTGATAGCTCAGCCGGGAGGATACCAGGCTTTTGTTCTGAATCCATTCCCCCCGCCGGACGGTTTTGAATTTAATCCGTTAATATTGAAGAAAGATAACCAGGCTACTCGTCTCCTGGGCAAGCTGGACGGCATAACCAAGCTCTTAACGGATGCGGACTTTTTTCTTCTGATGTATTTGCGAAAAGATGCGGCCTCATCCAGCCAGATCGAAGGTACCCGGGCTACTATGGTTGATGCCATCGAAGCCGAAGTAAAAGTGACTGATAAAACTCCGGAAGATGTGGATGATATTCTGCATTACATACAGGCGTTGAATTACGGAATGAAGCGGGTTACTAAAGACAGTTTTCCGCTGGCGTTACGTTTGGTAAGAGAACTACATAAGGAATTAATGTGTAAAGCGCGGGTCACCCAGTACTCGGATCCAGGCGAATTTCGGAAAAGCCAGAACTGGATTGGGGGCACTCGACCGGATAACGCCAGTTTTGTACCACCGCCGGTACCCGAAATGCTACAAGCCCTGGATGATTTAGAAAAGTTCATACATGCAGAGGATGATATACCCGCTGTGATCAAAGCCGGGCTTCTTCATGCCCAATTTGAAACAATTCATCCTTTCCTAGATGGAAACGGACGGACCGGCAGAATGCTGATCACGTTTTATCTTTGGAAAGAAGGCTTTCTGGAAAAGCCGGTAATGTTTTTGTCCTCCTATTTCAAGAGGCATCAAAAAGTCTATTACGATAAACTGGCAGGCTATCATGAAGGAAAAATTGAGGAGTGGATTGATTATTTCCTGGATGGGGTTATAGAAATTGCCGGCGAGGCCATCGACATCGCAGGTAAAATTACGGTTTTACGAGAGCAAGATATGACCAAGATACAGACACTGGGGAAACGAGCTGCCGAGAGTGCTTGCCAGGTTTTTCCACGCTTGTATGGTCAACCGATTGTTGATGTCGCGACTATACAAAAATGGACGGGATTCTCACGTCCCGGTGCACAACGTGTAATTGATCGCTTGATTGATAAAGGTATCCTCAACCCTAAAGACAAGGATATAAAATATGGCCAATCATATGTCTATAAAAAATACCTGGATATATTTACAGGCAACGAATAAGGGATGTAAATGAACGAAGCAGAAACCAGGGCATAGTGTTTTCTGACATACAGGTTCGTATGCCAAGTAAGATATTATCCTGATGTCAGATCGCAGGAGATTGGTCTCTGACCCGCCCGCCCCATAAACCCATGAATAGTCAGGATCAGTTTGTAACCTACTTCTCCCCGTCCCTCGGGGCGTTGGAATACGATTTGAGCCGGGAGGCCATCTCTTTCAAGTTCTTTTCCACCAGGTAGTTGACCGTTCCCCTGGGGTATGAGCCGTCCTGTTTTTTTACTCCGGCCCTGACTCCGGTCAGGATGCTCATCCCTTCGTCGATGGTATTGACCGCCCATATATGGAATTCCCCCCGGGAGACGGCTTCCACCACTTCCTCTCGCAGCATCAGGTGCTTGAGATTCCTGGCAGGCATCATGACGCCCTGTTCTCCGCTCAAGCCCTGGGCCCGGCAGACTTCAAAAAAACCTTCAATCTTCTGGTTGATGCCGCCGATGGGCTGGACTTCGCCTTTCTGGTTGACGGACCCGGTTACGGCGATGGACTGTTTAATGGGCAGACCGGAAAGGCTGGAAAGGAGGGCATAAAGCTCGGTGGAGGAGGCGCTGTCGCCTTCAACTCCTTCATAGGACTGCTCGAAGCACAGGGAGGCGGAGAGCGACAGCGGGTATTCCTGGGCGTATTTCCATCCCAGGTAGCCGCTGAAAATCAGTACACCCTTGTCATGCAGGGGGCCGCTGAGGTGGGTCTCACGCTCGATGTTGATGACGCCGCTTTTACCCAGGAAGGTGCGGCAGGTAATGCGGGAAGGTTTTCCGAAGGAGATGTCACCCATGCTGTAAACGCTGAGGGCATTGACCTGTCCGACTTCCGACCCGGTGGTATCGACCATGATGACGCCGCGCGTAATCATCTCTCTCAGCCGTTCATCCGGCAGGTTGTGGCGGTAGCGCCGCTCGTTGATGGCTCTGTCCACATGGGCGGCTGTAATTAAGGGCGACTTCTCTTTTTCCGCCCAGTAGGCGGACTCCTCCACCAGCTCTTTCATCTGGGAGAAACGGGTGGACAGCTTTTCCTGGTCCGAAACCAGCCTGGAGGCATAGTCCACCGCCCTGGCTACCCCGC
>CAYLVC010000411.1:0-2773 GCA_964387005.1 uncultured Dehalococcoidales bacterium
TCAGGAAAGTCTCCTTGAATTTCAAAGCTACTTTTTCGGTATTACCGGAGAAAGATGTGTAGGTGATCAAACATTTTTTGCTCATACAGCTCTCCGTTACAGAATATTTTCAGTTAATTATTTGTGCAGCTTTTTATTGTATTCGAGTAAAAGCCTGTTTTGAGGTGGTCTCGGGTGTCCGGACAGGGATCACTTAAAGTTAAGGTGTGAACAGGCTATCCTTCCCAGGGTATAGATATTTGGGAAGGGTTTCCCGATATTAGCCTACTTTCTTTAACCGATGCAACCGGTTTGGCATTATACACTTCTGCCGGGGTTTGATAGCCTGATGCCCGGTGGGGTCTTTCACGATTATAAAGCTGGATATACCGGCCAATTCGGCTATCGTTTTTTCTCAGTTGAGGGCTTCCCGGGCAACTTTGGCTTTAAAGTCCGGGCGGTACTTTTTGCGTGTGGTTTTCATTTCTTTGCTCCTTTCCGCCCCTTACGGATTAACATGGCAGGGTATTTAATTCGTATACTATAACAAGGGGTACCAAATTTAATGACGCCCACAACGTGGTCAATGACTTATCAGGAGGTAGTATGTACAATAAAGTTCTAGTACCGCTGGATGGTTCACAATTATCTGAGTGCAGTTTAGAGCAACTTAAAACAATAACCGTGGCGAATATCTCAGAGGTGGTTTTACTCAGGGTAGTCGAGCCTATTGATCGAGATGAGGCTGTGACCTGGGCAACAGCCGGATACACAATCGGTGATATACAAAACAGAAGGAAGGCCGACGCTGAGAATTATATGGTCAGTGTCGTCGAGAAGCTTAAAAAGGAGGGTATCTCCACCCGTGGCGAGGTAGTGGAGGGGAGAGCTACCGAAACCATTATCGATTACTCTAAGAAGCATCAGGTTGATCTTATTATTATGAGCAGCCACGGAAGATCAGGAATTACACGCTGGGCTTTAGGCAGTGTGGCTGATAGAGTTGTCCGTCATTCTACTATTCCTGTTTTATTAGTGACAGCTCCCGGTTGTAAAACAAAGACCGAATAGAGATCTTTTTTCGCCAGATAAAAATTCTTCCTTTATCCGGGTTTGCCCGGTTAGCCCCATAAATGCGGAGTCGAATGCCGGCGGAAATCATCCCGAGCCAGATCCTTCATTTCAGGACTGAACACAATCCGGTCGTAGTGTCTGGTCATTTCCCTGGACATTTTAGGCAGACCTCAGTACTGGTTAACGGGCTTTAGAGTGACTCGATCTTACCAAAGATAGAGGCAACAGCATCAATAAGGCAACCGCAATGTTCACGAGAATGATCAGGTATACTATGGTGAAAAATAAGGCGTAATAACTCGCAATTCCGGTTATTGCATTAGAGACAAAATTTCCCGCCCAGACCGTGGCCAGGTTAAGGATGAATAGTAAAGCAACGATTATGATTAACCCAACCAGGGCAGATTTAATATCAGATGGACTGAGCGTAATCGAACTACCGATGGCAAAGACCAGGTAAATAAAAGCATATAGCTGCCAACTGGATAGATGCTGCCAGGAGAAAATCTCAAGAAACAAATGACCGGAAGAGTTCCACAGCCTTTGAAATAACTCTCTTAGTGACTCCCACGAATTAAGCTGAGAAGATTCGAAACTAAAATAGGTGCCTGCGCTAAAGGGGTTAAGACCTATTAACCAATAGGCTAGAAGCAAAATAGCCGCTGTCCCGAGAAGAATTGGACCGATACCAATGAAAAAATTACCCATAAGCTGATAGATGTTTTTGGGATTATAAGAATGTTTAACATAACCCAGTCTGCCGTTTTCTGTGTCTGGACTAAAGAGTTTCATTTCAGTAATTTTGTGACCGAAAACAACGCAAAACAATGCATGGCCAAGCTCATGAATGACAGTCCCGTGCCAGCCGAATAATCCCAGGTACAATCCTCGCCCCAAAGTGCTGACGGCACGATTCTCAATGAATCTTATCTCGAAGTTCAGCAAAAGAGTTAACAATAACCCCGGACCGAACAGTATCAGGATCTGAATTAAGGTCGCAGAGAAAGCTTGCCAGATATAGGAGAGTACTGAGTTTGCCATTCCAATTAGACCCTTTCCTACTATAACCATTTTGTTTTGTTTGATTGGCACTATCCTAACACAAAATCAGCTTTTGTACATTAGGATATTTAAGCTGCGTAGTTTTCGGCTGAGTGTTTTTCTGTTGACGCATATTGCCAATAAAAGTGTAGCGGCACGGCACTGCCGTGCCTGAAATAAACGTATTTAACTTGAGTTCAACATCAGATATTATCAAAAAGCATAATACAAATTCCTGGAAACCATAAGAACTCCCAAATACAGCCACCTCACCAATCAACGAGACTGCCCGGTATAGGTAAATTTCATATGGTCGAAAAACCACTACAGCAGAGAAGCACGGAGCGAACACTATTGATGTTGTTAAAATACTGTGTTACAATCCGGGAAATATCATTAGAGATATTCATGTATGATTGGGACAGCAGGATCATACCTTAACTTTAAGTGATCCCTTTTCAGGCAACGGTGACCGGCTCAATGTTCCTGAAAAAACACTCACATAATTGGTAAACAGTATGATGAGATTTATTTTGTTTTCAAAATTGCCTTTTATGATAAAAGACCCCATCGGCCTGATAGAGTGTTATTGTTACCAAAATGATTTCTATGATAACTATGACGCTATACCTGATAGAACCCTCAAAGATGTGAATAAAATTGGAGCTCGTATTGATCC
>CAYLVC010000412.1:0-2772 GCA_964387005.1 uncultured Dehalococcoidales bacterium
GATCGATAGCATAGTCAACCGCTTCGCGCACTTTCTGATTGAAGTATGGAGAGTCTTCGTTCATATCGTCAAAAACCATCAAAGCCGTGGCCTGCGGCTGAACAAAGAGCTCAATATTTTCCATCTTGGCAAAATCGGCTGCTTCTTTGCCGAACTCCACCAGCATCATGTCACCCTCTTTTTTCTGCATGGCGGCTTTCCGGGTAAGATAGTCCGGGACATAGAGTATGACATATTCGTCTATATTGGGGAGCGGGGCATCCCAGTAGTTCGGGTTTTTCTTCAGGACCATGCGGTCATCCTGCTTGAATGAGACAAAAGTGAAGGGGCCGGTGCCGACCGGATTGAGTTTTATCCAGTCAATACCATTCTTTTCCACGGCTGCCTGGGAGACCACCGGGTTGCCGTCCATGGATGACAAAATGGTGTTGCGCCAGTTGGTCAGGTTGAGCTTGACGGTATATTCATCGATAACTTCGACGGACTTCCAATCAGCTCTCTTTTTAGCCTGGATCATGGGATCGTAGTTAAACTTGACGACATTGGCATTGAAATCTGAACCATCGTGGAACTTCACACCCTTTCTCAGGTGGAAAGTAATCGACGGGCCCTGGGGATCTACGTCCCAGGAGGTCGCCAGCTCAGGGGTAATATCGCCGTTCCACCAGGATTTGACCAGGCTGTTGTAAAGCATATACTGGGGAACCATGGTGAAGGCGGCTGCCGGCCAGCCGATGTTGCCTGCGGGGCTGCGGTCGGCGATAAAGGTGAATTTGCCGCCCTGTTTGACTGTTCCGGCGCCTGTTGGCTGGGCAGCGGGTGTGGTGGTTTGGCCGGCGGGTGTGGTGATTTGGCCAGTGGGTGTAGTCACGGTGGGAGAGGCTGCCGGAGTAGTACTTTTCTCACCGCATCCGGTGATGAGCAGCGCACTCAGCAATACGACGACCAGGGTAACGATTAGTAGTGGTTTACGCATTATTCAAGTCCTCCTCTATACTTTTTATTCTTAATAAAAATTCCTTCCCTGCACAATTCTTAATAGCACTGAACTCTTTGAAATGCTGTTAATTAGTGTCGTCTCCTGACTTTCCGGCAAGTTCAGGACAGTATGACGATCTTGTATATTGACGTCTGTGATGATCTTATATTTTTTCTTCTTTGCGTTAAAAATTAACAGATTGAGATGGGTTTGTCAACATACCAGCATGATGATCACAAAAGATAATACATCACATATTGTCAACAATTTTGGCATCTGTCCAAAATTTGAGAAAAAAGATGGAAAACTTTTAGGGAATGCTCAAGCAGGAACTTGTCTATCATATGCATTTCAGAACACGGTTGGAGGCTATACAGGCCAAAATAGAATATATAGAGATATTCTATAACAGGCAGAGAATCCAGGAGGGATCAGGCTATCTTTCGCCTACGATTTACTTGCACAGATACTATGTGGGATTATTGGCATCATGAAAAGAGGTTTGGTGTACACTATTGACATCCGACCCCAGTTATTGTTTGTATCTTGTATCACGGATTTTGTTACCCCTTTTACTTCTCCTACCGGTACGTCCCGTACTGTACAGCCGCCTCCATGACGGCCCTCAGGTTGTCCGGGTTGCCCTTGTTCATGCTGGCAGCCCCGGCCAGGATGTATCCGCCGCCCGGTCCGGCCGTTTCTATCAAAATGCGGCATTGTTCTTTCACCTCAGCCGGTGTCCCGGTGCACATTACCGAGACCGGTATGTTCCCGGCAATGCAGGCGGTATTGCCCAGCACCTTTTTGGCCCTGGCCATATCCATTTTCTCAAACCACCAGATAATCGAACCCTTCGGCATCTCCCGGATAACCTCCAGCCGCCGCATGTAGCTGCCTTCGGCGAAGGGCATAGGCACCAGCCCCTCGTTGATCATGGCCGTCAACACCTTTTTAAAGGTCGGCCAGTAGAACTTCTCAAACTGCTGGTCGGACATAAAACTGTCGTCGCCCTTATGCAAAGGCATCTGCATTATGGGACTGAGTGAACGCTCTCCGGCGGCCAGGGCCTGTTTGATGGCTATGGCCGTAATCCTTTCCAGGGCTTCGTTCAGCACCTCCGGACGCCGGTAAATATCCATGATGGAACCCTGGGTGCCCCGGTGCATATCAGCAATCATATCGAAGGGCGCTCCGGACATAGCGCCGCTGAAACTGGGAATGCCTGCCCTTAAGGCCGCCTCTCCCACCTTTTTAACTGTCTCCTGCCATCTGGCCAGCTCGCCGGCTGCCGCCATAAGGGTTTTAAGGGAGTCCTGGAGATCGGGGTTGTTAAAGGCTGAGATATAGCCCATGGGGAGTCCAGTCATGGCAGTAAGCGGGGTCAGGTTGCGAAAAGGCTCGAAAACTTTAGCCACCCTGGGTAAAAATCTCCTCATCCAGAAGTCGGAAGGGTCGGCTATCAATGAAGAATAGTCCTCAGCCTTCATGTACTCGCCTTCAATAAACTGGTACATGGCCGCATCCGGGGGCAGCCCGTGGCCGGGCCATTTGTGCAGGTTGTGACCGATCATTTCCAGTACCCTGGCCGGCAGCACCAGGCCCGGACCGGCGAAGTTGTCCATATCGAAGTCCTGCATATACTTCGTCCATGAGCGTTCCAGCTCAGCATAGTCATACATGGACTTTTCCAGCGTTCCGCCGGAATAGAAGGCCGGGAAAAAACCCGCAGGCAATATTACCGGAACCCTGTCCGGTTCTTTAAGATTGACCGCGTCGATAAAACGCTGCACCCT
>CAYLVC010000413.1:0-2770 GCA_964387005.1 uncultured Dehalococcoidales bacterium
CTAATCCCTGCCGGGGGCTTATGGCATGGCTCAACCAGCCGCTCGACTCGGTTTTAATACTTAATGGTGACTCTGACAAGAGGCATGAACGATTGCTATGGGAAAGAGCGGAGGGAAAAGCCGGATGATCAGCACGGTACTGGTAGTAGATGACAACGCCAATAACCTTCGGCTGCTGGAAAAAATTCTTGCGGGCAGAGGATACCGTGTAATCCTGTCGCGAAACGGCTCCGAGGCGCTGGAGGCTGCGCTGAAGGCGCCCCCGGATGTAATTGTCTCCGATATTCTGATGCCCGTCATGGATGGATTTACCCTCTGTCAACACTGGAACCGCTCTCAGCAGTTGAAAAACATCCCCTTTATTTTTTATACAGCCACATACACGGACAAACGGGACGAAGAACTGGCTTTGAGCATGGGAGCAGCCCGCTTCATTGTCAAACCCGTCGATCCGGATTTCTTTCTGGAAACAGTCCGGTCGGTAGTTGATGAATTTAAACAGAAACCGGCTGTTTCAGCGGACCGGGCACCACAACATGAGGAGGCCATCTTAACCAGATACAACGAAACACTGGTACGCAAGCTTGAACAAAAAGTCCAGGAATTGAACGCCATCAACCTGGCATTGGAAAACGAAATAGCGCAGCGCAAGCTGGCGGAAAAAGCGCTGCGGGATTCTGAAGAAAAACTCAAGCGTGTTTTTTCTTCTATCGCCGGCGGGATAGTGATAGCGGATATAGAAGGAAATATTCTGGACTGCAACGATAATGCGTGCAATATTTTGCGAATCACCTCCAAAGACAATTTGCTGGGTAAAAGCCTCTTTGTTTTTCTGGATAGTGAAGAAAAAAGCAGGGCCTGTAAAAACCTCAAAACAACCCTGGAAAAAGGGTACTCAAACTACCACGAATATGTCATCAGCAGGGTTGATGAAACGAAATTCCCGGTCGAGGTATGCAGCTGCATCGCTAAAGACCAGTCCGGCAAGCCACTTTTCATGGTGATCAGCTTTTCGGATATAACCGAACGGAAGAGGATGCAGAACAGGATAGTGGAACTTTATGAACAGGAAAAAAGGCAAAGAGAAGAGCTACAGGAAGAAGCCAGCGCAAGAGGCCTGTTTATAGAAGTATTGGCTCATGAACTCAGGACGCCTCTTACTCCCATCCTGGCATCTGCCGGCATGCTCGATGATATGCTTGATCCATTACCTGACGGCATACAAAAAAAATTAAGCGCCAACATCAATAATGGGGCTAAAGCCCTGGTTTCGCGACTGGAGGAATTGCTTGACCTGGCCAGTTATGCCCGGGGAACTTTCAAACTGCAATTACAAGCAATAGATGTAAACAAACTGATCAGAGAAGCAATAGCCGGTTTTCAACCTGCTCTGGAACAGAACTGTCAGCAAATCAGCCTGGAGACACCCGGACACCCTGTTGTGGTTGAAGCTGACCCGGTTCGCCTGAGACAGGTACTGGTCAATCTCCTTTCAAATGCAGGCAAGTTCAGTCCCCAGGAAAGCACAATACACTTAACCGTCAATATAACGGAGCGTGATCTTTTAGTCGAAGTCAGCGATAAGGGCACAGGAATATCAGACGAAGAACAGGCAAGACTGTTCCAGCCATATCACAGGGTTGAACAGGACCGGCAAAAATTCCCGGGCATTGGTCTCGGCCTGGCAGTCTGCAAGCAAATCATAGAGGCTCATCAGGGGAAAATCCAGGTCAAGAGCCAGCCGGGAAAAGGAAGCACCTTCAGCTTCAATATCCCCTTGAAGCAGACACAAACAGCAGACTCTTAGCTAACCACTCTCCAAAATTTGCCCGGGAGTTTACAGTTTGCATTGTTTTGCCGGCTGGCCGGCTTACCGAATTCGCATTCTGAAGGAATGGGATAACTAAATTTTGTTGTATAAGTATTCCGGTATTAACTTCAACAGCCAGGCAATAATCACCCACCTTCTGGTTACATAAGCTTTTTTCTTTTTATGTCGGATAGCTGCGAATATTTGTTTAGCCGCCTTTTGCGGTGAAGCCACCCAAAAAAGGCCTTCGCCTCTGGCCATGGCGGTATCAACAAGCCCGGGCTGGATATCGGTGATTGTTATAGACAGTTTTTCTTTAACGGTTTTTTTTCGCAGTCCTTCCAGATAGTTGGAAATAAAGGCTTTAGAGGCATTATAGGCAGGACAAACGTGACTGCCTCGAATTCCTCCAATCGAGGATATCACCACCAGGTGCCCGGTTCTTTTTCGGGTAAAATACTTCACGGCAGCACCGGCCATAACTGTAAATCCGGTCACATTGGTGTCTATTGTTTCTTTTTCCAGGGACCAGTCCAGTGTGGGATTCAGGTAGCCGGTTCCCGCGCAGATCACGATCATTTCCACGTCAGCCATCTGACCAAGAAGTCTTTCCAATAATTGCAGGGCAATTTCCGGATGACTGACATCAATGGCAGCCGTATGTGTTATTGTCGGAATTTCCGAGGCCAGATCATTAAGTAAATCAAGACGCCGTGCGGCAATAGCGACTTCATAACCATGGGAAGCAAACAGTATTGCGAGTTCTTTTCCTATACCCGATGACGCGCCGATAATTATCGCTTGTTTCATGTCTTCCAGTGCCAGTTTCTTCCTGCTTGATTTATGTACCTGATTATATTCTCTTCCATATACCCTTATCAACGGCAGAAAGAGCTAAAAACACTTTTAACAGCAACTAATTGAATCAACGGAGATGTCTGTAAAAGACCGGCCGGTATC
>CAYLVC010000414.1:0-2767 GCA_964387005.1 uncultured Dehalococcoidales bacterium
ATGCCGCAGAAATGATCAGGGAAATCAAAGGCTATAAGATGCTTACCGGTTTTCGAGGCCAGCCGCCTGTTGATCTTAATGCCCTGGAGGAGATGCTGGTTAAAGTCTCCTGCTTTATTGAAGATAATCCACAGATTACCGAGCTGGACCTGAATCCTGTCTTTGCCTATCCGGACGGTGCGGTGGCGGTGGATGCCCGTATCAATATTGACTCACCCGTCAATGTTGAGTTACCTCCGGCTGAGGCCGCAAAAACCAGAAGCAATTCCGCATTGGGGGACCTGGACTTTCTTTTCTATCCTCAGTCCGTAGCTGTGGCCGGGGCATCCAATAACCCGTCGTCCGCCGGCTATGATTTTATGCAGCACCTGATCAACTTCGGCTATAAAGGAAAAATCTATCCCATCAGCCTGAAAAGCCCGGAAGTGATGGGCATCAAGGCATACACTTCTCTGGATGAGGTCCCGGGAAATATCGATCATGTGATCTATTGCATCGACCTGGAGCGTATGCCTTCCTTTCTGGACAGCTGCGTCAGGAAAGGCGTTAAATCAATTCATGCCTTTTCGGCCCGCGGGGCTGAAACCGGGCGGGCTGACGCTAAAAAACTGGAAGCGTCCATTCAGGCCAGGGTCAGGGAATACGGCATCCGCCTCCTCGGTCCCAACTGTATGGGGGTGTATTGTCCGGAGTCCGGCTTTAGTTTCTGCGCCGATTTCCTGAAAGAGAAAGGCCCGGTGGGAGCGATTATCCAGAGCGGCGGGTCTTCCACCGATATTGCCCGCTACGGCGCTCTTCGCGGACTGAAATTCAGCAAGCTATTGAGCTACGGCAATGCCATTGACATCAATGAGATGGACCTGCTCAAATACCTCTCCGATGACCCTCAGACAAAGGTGATTATCGCCTTTATCGAAGGGTTGAGGGGCGATGGGCGGGACTTCCTGGAACTGGTCAGGAAGACCACCCTCCGGAAACCGTTTATTGTATGCAAGGGTGGACTGAGCCAGGCCGGCGCCAGGGCGACCATGTCACACACGGCCTCGCTGGCCGGTTCATCCCGGGTATGGAATACGGCTGTCAGGCAGGTGGGGGGCATCCCGGTCAGGGATATTGACGACCTGGTTAATGTAGCTGTGGCTTTTACCCTGCTGCCTCCAATCAGGGGGCGCAGGTTAGGCACCGGCGGAAGCGGCGGCGGACGCAATACCGTCTCGGTGGATGAATGGGAGTCCTGCGGATTTGAAATTGTTCCTCTTCCCCGCGAAGTAAAGGAGGAGTTCAGAAAACGGGGCGCCATGCTCTGGGACTGTCTGGACAATCCGGCTGACCGTTCGATTACCGTGCCCGGAGATCCCTACACCGTTCCCGCTTTGCTGCTGGAGATGGCCAAACGCCCTGAGTATGATTTCATCTGCGCCAATATTGCCGCGGATGATCACCCCTACAACCGGCAGACCTTCGTGGACTGGATTTCCAATAACGTGGAAAACTATATCAGGCTTTTCAAAGAAAGTCCCAAACCCTTCTTTGCCATATTCAGTGAAAGGCCTTTGAGCACTCCCGATATGGACCACTGGTTCTGGTTGGAAGTGGCCCACCTGAGAAAACGCCTGATTGATGAAAAAGTGCCCTGTTTTCCCACTGTCGATAAAGCCGCCCAGGCCGTCGATGAGCTGGTCCGCTATTATCAGCGGCAGGCAGGGCCTGACTGTCCCTGAGCCTGATATTTGTTCGTTTTCTTGCATTAATGAGGTTATTACAGGTATAATTACATGAATATTAACAATGGAGGGACATATGGAAATCAATGTGTCCCAACAACTCAAAGCACCGGTTGGCAATGTTCGTGAGTACGAGGTAGACGATAAAGCGGATTTCCTGGGAAACGGTCTGCCGGTTAAGGTGAAAGGGCAGGTAAAGCTCACCCGTACCAACAGGGGCATCCTGGTACAGGGTGATTTGCAGACAGAGGTACCCATCGATTGCAGCCGCTGTTTAAAGAATTTCAACGCGCCCTTGAATGTAAAAATTGAGGATGAGTACTTTCCGATAATAGATGTAAATAGCGGTACTCCGCTTGAAATACCGGATGAACCGGGCAGTTTTATAATTGATGATCACCATATACTGGATTTGAGAGAAGCAGTCCGTCAAAATGCCCTGCTGGCTATTCCGATGAAGCCTTTGTGCAGGGAGGATTGCGCCGGGCTGTGCCAGCAATGCGGTAAGGACCTGAACGAAGGCCGCTGCGGCTGCAGCCGGGAATCGATAGATCCGCGCTGGGCGAAATTAGTCCAGATTTCGTCCGCGGGTAATAAAAAGAAAAAATAAAGGAAACGGTGTAAAGATGGCGCCCTTAACTAAACGAAAATACGCAAAATCACGTCAAAGAGAAAGACGCGGACATATGAAAATCGAGGCCCCTTCCACGGACACCTGCCCTCAGTGTCACGCCGTCAAGCTGACCCATAATGCCTGCCCGTCCTGCGGCAACTATAACGGCAGAGAGGCCATAAAAGTCTCCACGCCTAAAAAGAAAAGCACGTAGGCTGCGTTCAGCAAACAGCCAGCCCCGGCCGGCAGCCGCTGAATGAGCAGCCGCCTGCTAAAGCGGGCTGTATTTACAGGCTGTATCCCCGGCCAAAGGTTGAGGGTTTGGCAGCTAACGCAAAAAACTGGGAGTTTCAAAACGGCTGAAATACATTTCAGCCGTTTCTGGTGTTGACTTAATCAGCGTTTTCCAATAAATTTTTGTTAAAAAAGC
>CAYLVC010000415.1:0-2763 GCA_964387005.1 uncultured Dehalococcoidales bacterium
CTTCAATTCCCCGGTTTTGCCGCAGATGCCGGTATTGCGGCTATGCTGGGAATCCCACTCATTCTCGAAGGTAAAGTGGTGGGGGGAGTCCGGGTTTACATGAATGACCCTCACCCTTTCCAGGAAGAAGATGTCGAGTTCGTGACCTCGATGGCCCATCTCATGGCAAAGGCTTTGCACCAATATAAATCTCTTGCACCGACCACTTCCTCAGCACCGGACAGAACTGTAACAGAAGCTCCGCGGAGCCTGCTTCAGCAGGCGCAAAAGGTAGTTTTCGCTCATCCCAGCGAAAGGGAATTCGCTCGCCTGCTGGACTTCTACCACCTGGAGTGGATATACGAGCCGCGTTCTTTTCCTCTGACCTGGGAAGCTGAAAAAGTAACTGAAATGTTCACGCCGGATTTTTACCTGCCCGGCCTGGAACTCTATGTGGAACTGACTACCCTCAAGCAGAGCCTGGTAACAAAAAAGAACCGCAAGTTGAGGCGCTTAAGAGAGCTATACCCGGATATCAAAATCACCCTGCTGTATAAAAAGGACTTTGAACGTCTGCTGGGTAAATACGGCTTTGGCCCGCTGGCTGAAAAGCGCAGCCGCAGTATTGATAACGTGCTTTTCTCTTCGGTTGAGATCCAGGAGAGAGTGCAGGTCATGGCCGGACAGATTTCCAGGAATTATGCCGATCGTCATCCTGTAATGATAGGCGTGCTGCGGGGTGTTTTCTGCTTTATGTCGGACCTGGTACGCGCCATGACTATTCCCCTGGATATAGATTTTATGGCTATTTCCTATTTTGACGATAAAGACAGCTCGGTGGTAAAAATCACCCGGGATATTGATCTCCATATCACCGGCAGACATGTTATTCTGGTCGAAGACATCGTGGATACGGGGATGACCCTGAGCTACATTACCCGGCATCTTGAAATGAGGGAGCCGGCCAGTCTGGCGGTGTGTACCCTGCTGGATAAACGTGTCCGCAGACTGACGGATGTTACCCTGGACTATATCGGCTTCGAAGTTCCGGATGAGTTCTTGGTCGGTTACGGTCTCGACTATGAAGAAGAATACCGGAATTTACCCTATATCGGTATCCTGACGCCCGGGGGAAAACCCGGGTAGTATACCCAAAAAACAGGGCAGGAATCATTTTTCAATAGCAATCAGCTCTACAAAAAACACCCGTAAAAAAAATGCCTCCCAAGTAACCTTCGCCTTCGGCATTTTTTTCGGTTCCGCTTCTTCTTCCCAGTTTTACCTGTTCCGTTTCTGCTTTCCCTGACCTTTTGCCTATCGCTCCAATTACTTGGAAGGAACTAAAGAATATCATATACGCTATATACTGTCAAAGTTACCTACAGGCATTTTTGTATAATTATAATTATTGGTGTTTATTTTTATCATATATATAATCATGAGAGTTATCATTTTTATAATATTAGCTCAATTTTAAAGGGTATTGATCAATATCCCGGATAGCCGGTCTGCCTGGAACCGGCTGAATTTTTCAGACCGGTTTAAGGACCTTCGGGCTGTTCGACCACAGATTTGTTTATCGTGTTTAAAATACTTTTTTGAATATGTTATTATTATTCAACACACAGAAAGGATTTGGATTAAATGATCCAGGAACATATCGAAGAATCAAAGTCAGATTTTGAAGGGACTATCCTTGATATTGAAACAATCGGTGATTTCGACCGCTCATTTCGTTACGATTCCAGGCACTACCACAATATTAAACAGGTCATCTTCGGTTATATCAACCGGGACCGGTTGCACATTCATTGCGCCAGGAGCCAGGAGGGAATCGAGCAGCTCAGATTGAAAACACTCGAGATATTTCCCACTCTGAAAAGGCCTTTTTACGCTTTCAACTGTAATTTTGAAAGCGGCGTGTGGTTCCACCATGTCGGCATCCAGATCGATTTTGACGGTGAACTCCAGGGCGAGCCGTTCGAGAGCAAAAAAAATGCGATCCTGAAGCTGAAGATACGCAACTATGACGACCCTTTCTTTGACCAGGGGCTGATGTGTATCAAGGCCTGGAACGGCGGTGAGTTCGAGAAGGCCATCGCCCACAACCGGGCCTGCCTGCTGAAAGAAAGAGACATCCTTCTGAAAAGAGGCAGCTGCCAACCTGACAAAGTCCGGTTTGTAAAATAGATCTGCCCTTTTCACCTTACACAACTCCGCAAAAAAAGTCAGGCAAGCCTTTCCTTTTATCGCTATATTGATATTGAAGGAGAAGCGTTAGAGTGGAATGGTCGGATAGAATAAATGCGGCGATAAGCTACATCGAGGACAACCTGGCAGGTGAGATTGATTTTAATAAAGCTGCTAATCTGGCCTGTTATTCATTATTCCATTTCCAGCGTATGTTCTTTGCCATTGCTGGCCTGACTCCAGCCGATTATGCCAGGCGACGAAGGCTTACCCTGGCGGCCAGGGAACTTTCCTCCGGCAACGCTAAAGTAGTTGATGTAGCTTTGAAATACGGCTATGATTCGCCTGAGGCTTTCGCCCGCGCCTTCCGCAATCTGCACGGAATCAGTCCCCAGATAGCACGCCGGCCGGGAGTAAAACTGGCGGCTTTCCCGTGCATCTCCTTTCATGTAGAACTAAAAGGAGGCAGCAACATGGATTACAGTATTATCGAGAGACCGGCTTTTGATCTACTGGGAAAAAGTGAAAGGTTCGGGATCGCCGGAGGCGAGTTTAAAGACAAGGGCAGGACATTTTTCAGGGAATATGTGGCCA
>CAYLVC010000416.1:0-2756 GCA_964387005.1 uncultured Dehalococcoidales bacterium
CCCAGGCTATGCCGCCTTCGCCTGCAAAAACGAAACCGCCTTTGACGACTACCAGAATTCCCTCCTCCCCTTCCACTGCCCCTGCCAAAACCGGCCAGCCGGGTGAACCTCTGCCGGTATCAGGGACACTTAACCTGGGAATTATGGTCCATCTTGAAGGCTGGAATGATGGCGCAGATCAAAACAAATTCCAGGTTCATGCCTCAAAATTACGCGAATATGCCTCGCTTTTTGAAAAATACGGAGCCAAACTGACCCTGGAAAGCAAGGAAATGACCGATGGCTCTATCAAGTGGAACGACAACATTCTGCTTGAAATGGAACAGCATGGCCACGGAATAGGCGTCCATGCCGATGCCGGAGGCAATAAAAATGATACAACAGCACAGATGAAAGCGCAGCTTGTCCAGATGAAATCTCAAATGGAATCATTGAACGTGGAAGTCCGCCATGTATCCGGAATATGCTCCCGCTGTGACTGGGTAACCGCCGCTGCTGAGGCCGGTTTTGAGTTTGTCTCCGGCACAGTGTCCTTCGCCCTGGCTTCTCTTCCCGAGAAAGACCAGCCCATTACCATCCCGGCTGATGCCAGGCCAAGCCAGTTCCACGAAGCCTATCCATTTACCCTGGAAGGCAGGCTTTCCTCCTGGAGGGCTGAAAGTGGACTGAACTGGATCAATGACACATCCACCGGAAGGATCGTCATTATTCCTTCCGGCGGCGGATTAGCCTATGCATACGAAGAATCTCAGGGTGCTTCGGGTCTGGCCGGCGACCAGCAATTTACGGTTGAGGACATACCTGCTTTTGAGAATACTTTGAAAAGCATCCTGGAATACACCAGCGCCAACAAGCGCAGTCAGCCTTACACCTATTACTTATCATGGTCGTTCGGCAAGTCATTTGACCCTGTTCTCCTTGAGGCATGGCTTCAGATGGTGGACAAATACGTTGATTCAGGCGGAGTGAAGTGGCAGACCCTTCCTGAAATGTATGATGACTATGTCCGCTGGGAGAAAGCTTCCGGCAGACGGAGCTGACAGATAACGGCCCGGTTTCCCGAAAGACACATGTGCCCGTTCAACACTTTTTGGGCTTTATTTATGTCTGTCGTATAGAAATGGGCTAAGGCCCTGCCCCCGGGTACTTCCAGCAGTTATTCCAGCCCGGATAATTAATCTCCCTCAAAAAAACCACGGAGGCGTTGTTTTCCTCCGGTATATTTGTTTTTAAAAAGCGCTTTAGTATACAATTGATAGTATTCATTCGGTACACTATTATGAGAATCCCATAAGGAGAGAAAACCAATGACTGCTGCCTCACTTTATGAAAAACTACTGCAACCCGGGCACATCGGAACAGTTAAAACCCGCAACCGCATAATCAAGCCGGGTGCGGCCATGCTTTACTCGGATGTAGAGGATCTGAAAATGAACAGCAGGGTAATAGCTTTTTATGAAGCCCTCGCCCGCGGCGGCGTCGGCTTGATTATCGTGGAATCGCCAATAGTTGATTTTCCGATCGGCGGACGCTGGAGAAGGCGCTACCGCCTGGATGATGACAGGTTTATCGACGGTATGAGCGAACTGACAAAGGCCATTCACCAGCACAACTGCCCCACCTTCATGCAGATGAACCATGACGGCCCCTGGCAGACCATGAACTGGGACCCGCCCGGGACTCCTCCGCTTAACACGGGAGACCCGATAGCAGCTTCAGCCGTCAGCATCAAGGCCATGAGCGACTTCCATAATCAGCCTCCCAGGGCGCTGACCATTCCCGAAATTGAAGAGATCATCGACAAATTCGCCAGCGCAGCGGTGCGGGGACAGAAAGCCGGCTTCGATGGTGTGGACATCAACTCCAGCAGCAGCCATCTCCTGCACAACTTCCTCTCACCCTTCTGGAACAGGCGTGAAGACGCCTACGGCGGGAGCCCGGAAAACCGCACCAGGATGTTAAGGACCATCATCCAGGAGATCAAAAAACGGCTGGGAAAAGATTTCCCCGTCTGTGTGACTATCAACGGCATTGAAGACGGGCGTATCGCCGGGGTAGGCGATAAGCTGATCACCTCGGCAGACAGCGTCAATACGGCCAGACTGCTGGTAGAGGCCGGAGCGGATGCCATCCAGGTGCGCGGCCAGTGGCTGGGCTATCATGTCGCCGGATTCTTCCCTGAGGGGCTCTTCTTCCCCGAAGCTCCTTTCCCCCTTGACTCTTTCCCGACCAATTATGATGCAACACATCATGGGGCAGGCGCTTACATACCCCTGGCCGCTGCCATTAAGCAGGCCGTCTCCATTCCCCTGATTGCCGTGGGCAGGATTGATCCGGATATGGGTGAAAAGGCGCTGCGTGAGGGCAAGGTGGACTTCATCGCCTTTAACCGCAGGCTGATCGCTGATCCGGAGCTTCCCAATAAACTGGCAGCGGGCCGACTGGACGATATAGCTCCCTGTACCGCCTGTCACACCTGTCTGGACTCTGCCGTAGTTAAACGCTGCCGCGTCAACGCCTTCATTGGTTCGGATGCTCCCTACAGCCTTCAGCCGGCCTCAAAGAAGAAAAAAGTGGTGGTGGTGGGAGGAGGACCGTCCGGTATGGAGGCCGCCAGGGTGGCTGCTATGAGAGGTCATGATGTTACACTATATGAACAGTCCGGCAAGCTGGGTGGAATCGTCCCCCTGGCTGCGCTGGTCAAAGGGCTGGAAATCGAAGACCTTCCTGCCCTGCTCCGCTATCTCCGGACACAA
>CAYLVC010000417.1:0-2742 GCA_964387005.1 uncultured Dehalococcoidales bacterium
ATGGCAATCATTGATTTTGGCGGAACCAAAGAAGAAGTCATCATGCGCAGCGAGTTTCCGATGGAGAAAGCCCGCGAGGTTCTCAAGAAAGAGACCATCGCCGTCATCGGCTACGGTGTTCAGGGACCCGGACAGTCTCTGAATTTAAAAGATAATGGATTCAAGGTTATCATCGGGCAGTCCAAACAGTTCAAAGAAGACTGGGAACGGGCTGAGAAGGACGGCTGGAAAGCGGGTGTAGATCTCTTCGAAATTGAAGAAGCGGTAAAGCGCGGCACTGTTATTGAAGTGCTGGTCTCGGATGCCGCACAGAGAACGGTCTGGCCTCAGATCAAGAAGAACCTGAAGCCGGGCGATGCGCTCTATTTTTCACATGGCTTTTCCATCGTATATAAAGAACAGACCAAAATTATTCCTCCCGCGGACGTAGATGTAATCATGGTAGCCCCCAAAGGTTCCGGGACTTCGCTGCGCCGCAATTTTCTTTCGGGAGAAGGCATCAATGCCAGCTTTGCGGTTTTCCAGGATGCCACCGGGCGCGCCAAGGACCGCTGCCTGGCACTAGGAATCGGAATAGGAGCAGGTTATCTTTTTCCAACCACCTTCGAAAACGAGGTGTTCAGCGACCTGGTAGGCGAGAGGGGTGTTTTAATGGGAGCCCTGGCAGGCATTATGGAAGCCCAGTACGATACCCTGCGCAAACACGGGCACAGCCCCAGCGAGGCCTTCAACGAGACGGTTGAAGAGCTGACCGAGAGCCTGATCCGGCTGGTAGCCGAAAACGGTATGGACTGGATGTATGCCAACTGCTCGGCCACTGCCCAGCGCGGAGCACTGGACTGGAAGCCTAAATTCAAGAAAGCGGTCATGCCTGTATTCAAGGAGCTATATGCGAGCGTGGCAACAGGGAAAGAAACGCAGCGGGTAATCCGCTCCTGCGGAAGAATTGACTATAAAACTCAACTGGGTAAGGAACTGTCTACAATGGGCAACTCCGAGATGTGGCAGGCGGGCAAAACCACCCGTTCGCTGCGTCCCCAGTCCCAGAAAAAGGGCGCCGCAGATGCTGCAAAAGGCACCGCCGGAAGGAAATCCAACTAAAGGGCAGAATTTACACAGGTAAGCGTCTTGAAATTTCCCGGGAGTCATAAATAGTTATGACTCCCGGTTTTTTTGTGAAGCGAAATCAGTCCACCACGATCAGGACAGCCATGAAGGCAGATGGATGAAGTTGAGAAACCCCACAGCGCCGTAAGTCAGAAGAAGATATTTGGGAAATTTGCCGGCAAAAAGGGCCGGCAAGAAAAAATGCAGGGGCATTCTGGCAGCTCCGGCAACCAGTCCTCCCATATCGAAAGGAATAATCGGCTGAAAAGCCAGCACCATAATAGCCCACACCCCGAACCTGCGTATCCACTGTTCGATTTTCTGGTTGTTCACAATGCTCTCGGGGATGGCAATTTTCCTGCCCCAGCGCCCGGCATAGTAACCGCTGAGTTCACCGATTGTACCCCCCAGGGCAGCAGCCAGTGAAACATAAACGGGACTGAACTCTGTGGCGGCAGTAGCCATTATGGCAACGGCAAAGGGTACAGGCGCGATGATAGTCATATTGGCCAGGAGAGTAGCTACAAAAACAGAGATGCAGGCCAGCAACTCATATTCATAGATATCGATATCCAGGCGCGACTTGGCCAGGCTCAGAAGAAAGGCAAAGGCAAAACTGACGCCGATCAATCCTACGAAAGCGATGATCAGCTTAACCCAGTGTACCTGGCTTCCCGGTTTGGTTACGAGGTTTTTGGCATCTTTAAAAACGGTCATGGTTAATTCATTATGATCTATTTTTTGAAGCCTGTAAAAACTGTTTGAATTTACCGTTCCAGCCTCATGCTATCTACCTGAAGAACAAAGAACAAGCATGATATCAAGAGATAAAAGCTGAGACTGCTACTAATAAAAAATCCGACGGCCTTCCTTAATAACAGGCGGACCATCGGATTTTATTGCTATACTGCAACAACCAACTTATTTTACGGAAACAACCTCTTTAACTTCGGGCACTCTCTGCTTAAGGATTCTTTCAATACCCTGTTTCAAGGTCACGGTTGCCATGGGGCAACCTCCGCAGGCTCCTTTCAGTTTAACACTGACGGTGCCGTCTTTTATGCTAACCAGCTCTACATCTCCACCATCAGCCTGAAGGGCCGGTCTTATCTCGTCCAGAGCTGCTTTTACTTTTTCGTCCATTATCAACCTCCTTCCAGTTCTTCTCTTATATTTTGAAGCAGCTTGAGTATAAAGTCAAATTTGGCCTGAACCGGTATTGTTAGCGCCGGATTTATGGCGTAAAATGATACCGGTACGGAGGAAAAAAACCAATGCGCTGGATTGAATTATCTACACAGGTAGATTCTGCCCGGGTAAAGGAAGTAGCACGGTTCATGGAAAAATACGGGCAGGGCGGAGCAGCCATAGAACGGAGGACAGCAGATAAGTCCGGCAGTAAGACCTGGCTGATAAAGATATATCTTCCCTCTACCCGTTCTTATACAACAATACGCAGCCAGATACTCCAGGGTCTGGCTGAATTTAAATTGCAGGAACAACTGGCGGAACGCTGGCTTAAACCCGAAGACTGGTTTGATACGCTGAAACAACACTTTGGTATTCTGGAAATCGGTGAGAGGTTTATTATCAAACCCAGCTGGGCTTCTGAGACATTACCTCCCTCCACACGAA
>CAYLVC010000418.1:0-2737 GCA_964387005.1 uncultured Dehalococcoidales bacterium
GACGGCAAACCTGATATGGCTTAACCCCAGCTTGTCTTTAAGTGGACGGAAAAGGCACAGATAGGCAATGCGGTGAATAATCCGCCACCAGAAGTTCGGGATTTCACCCCTGAACCTGATATCGGCAATCCTGTGCCCCACGGGCATGAACAGTTTATAGACCAGGCGCTTGAGCGGGCTGGTGTCCAGGATTTTCACATGGATATCGCTGACCAGGCTCTCCCACTGGCGGGGACCGTAAATTACAAAATTAGGACCGACTTCGCGGGTATCGTCGGCGATGGTTTCCGGCTCTTCCGGGAAATTCAGCACAGCCCCGGTCAGCAGATGAGGGATGGTGCCGAAATAGCTGTCACCCACCCAGGCAGCCGGAAAATTAGAGATCAGGTTGTCCTCCTGGGTAAGGGGGTATCTCATGACAAAATCCGTGGCAGTGGTAATCAGCGCCTGGTGAGTGGTAACCGCCCCCTTGGGAAGTCCGGTTGTTCCTGAAGTATAATAAATAAAAGCTGTCTGGGACGCCCGGCCGCTTTCTACTTTTTGCTCGAAAAGGCCGGGATGCGTATTTTCATATTCCTTGCCCAGTTGGGTAACAGCCGTGAAACTGATCAGGTAGGGATCATCATAGTTGCGCATACCCTTAGGGTCCCAGTAGATTATTTTCTTTAAAAGGGGCAATTCCTCTTTAATTTCGAGAAATTTGTCAGTCTGCTCCTGGTCATTGACTATGGCAAAACTGGCATCCGAATGCTGAGCAATATATTTGACCTCGGAGGGAATGCTGTCTACATAAGCAGCGGTGGGAACGCCGCCCGCAGACTGTACGGCAAACTCGCCCCAGAACCATTCCGGTTCATTATCGCCGATCAGGACGGCAACATCACCCGGCTGCATTCCCAGGCTGATCAGCCCCAGCGAAAAGTACCTTACCTGATCGTAGTATTCACTCCAGGTATACCTTTGCCAGATTCCAAAACGCTTCATGCACATCGCGGTCCTGCCGCTCCACTGCCTGGAGTTATGACGGATTATCTGGGGTATTGTTTCCCCTGTTACCGCCGGACCTGTACCCGTTTTCTGCATCTCTGCCATATTCCCCAATCATACAAAAATACCTCCCCGCCCGGGGAGGTATTCAGAACATTCCTGTTTATTTTTACACTAAGTTTCACATAAATAAGTCATGCCTGCCCCCCAAGCGCACCATGTGCGCCCGGTAAAGATGAATACCATCTGCTCCGATCTAAAATGCATCATCCTCAGGCTCGACTTTACCCTTCTTTAACTGACAACATAGAATACCATAGTAAAAAAGAGATTGTCAAGAGAGTATTGCCAGATACCAGTCCATTATCTGACTGCCCCAGATCAGGGTAATAATAGTCGCCAGGGAAAGGAACGGGCCGAAGGGAATCGCTTCCTTCCTTTTCTTGAGTCCTGTAACCAGCAGAAAGATAGCCACCAGTCCGCCCAGGACAATGCCTCCCAGCACAGCCACCAGCACTTCCGGGAAACCCGTGGCAAATCCGATCAGCGCGGCCATTTTGACATCACCGAAACCCATACCCCCCCTTGAAACAATTGCCGGGACCAGCAGGAAAACAAATCCCACTGCACCACCGATCAGGGCGTTAACGATTCCATGATCCCAAATATGGCTGTGAAGGCCTCCGGCCTTGATAAAGAAGGGGGCGATGATCAGGGCAATGATCAAAGATGGATAGACGATCTTGTTCAGAATCAACTGGTGCTGCAAATCTATCAGGGCGATGAGAATAAAGATATAGGAATAAAACGTGATGACGAAAAAGTCCAGGGTCAGTCCCAGCCAGCGGTACAGGAAAGCGGTAAAAAGCCCGCAGCCCAGTTCAACCAGCAATACCCTCAGAGGTATTTTCGCCCGGCAGTTGCGGCAGCGTCCACCCAGAAAAATATAACTGAATACCGGAACAAGCTCCAGGGCAGCTAGTTTTTTCTGGCAGGCATCGCAATGGGAAGGGGGACCCAGCAGTGATTTTCCGGCCGGCAGCCGGTCAGCGCAAACGTTGATGAAACTGCCGAAAGCGGCCCCGATGAAGCCCCAGATGACATATAAAAAGATTTCCATAACTTTTTATTGTGATTTGTTTTAGGGCGACCGTCAAGGGTGCCTGCACCCAGGCAAAAATATGGCCTTTAAACAGGTCCGAACTGCCTGCTACTGAGTCTGATTTCAATGGATTATTCGAAATTTTTCAGTTGAACAATGATGGGTTTCAGGGTCATTAAACACAATTTTCTTTTTCTGTATACAGGACTATTTGGTCATAGCACCACAATGACCTATGTGTGATTGTAGGTTCTTAAAGGTGTGATATGCTGATTTATGCGTTTAAAATTAATGCAATATTAACCAGGTTAAACGCAACATTAACAAAGCAGAAAAAATATAGGAATAAAAACAGGAGGACCAAGTGATTAAGAAATTTTTCAAGCAGTTCCGTTACGGACAAAAAGGCTTCACCCTCATCGAGTTACTGGTAGTAGTAGCCATCCTGGGCGTCCTGGCCGCCGTGGCCGTACCGAATGTAGGTAAATTCATCGGCAAGGGTAAATCAGAAGCAGCAGAAACCGAATTACATAATATACAAACAGCAGTAATGGCCATGCTGGCTGATAGTACCACTGGTGTATTGGCTACCGGCTTGGATGATCTTCAAGACATGGATTTGGTTCTCACTACTGATGATCCTGCGCT
>CAYLVC010000419.1:0-2734 GCA_964387005.1 uncultured Dehalococcoidales bacterium
ATAGTATATGAAATCGCTAAAATTGATCAGCCGCAGCCCGGCAGAAACACAGCAATTGGGAAAACGGCTGGGAGAAATTGCCCAGCCCGGCGATATCTTCTTCTTAAGCGGCAACCTGGGAACGGGCAAGACCTGCCTGACCCAGGGGATTGTCAGAGGATTAGGCAGCAGTGAATATGCCCTCAGTCCTACATTCGTGCTGGTGCGGGAAATCCAGGGCAGGCTGCCCCTATATCACATGGACCTTTACCGGCTTGACCAGGCGGCAGAGATAGAGGACCTGGGGCTGGATGAATACCTCTACGGCAGGGGTGTCTGCGTAATCGAATGGGCGGAAAAAGGGCTGAGCGTGCTGCCGGCACAGTACCTGCTGGTAAGGATAAATTATCTGGCGGATGACGAACGACGCTTCGAGTTTGCTGCGCACGGACGGCGCTATGAAAAATTGCTCAGCCAGTTAAAGTCACTGGTAACAGAAGAAAAATAACATGCAGATAGCCATCGATACATCAACCGACATTGCCGGTCTGGCCCTGGTACAGGACTGTGAAATAATCACCGAACTGAGCTGGCAGTGCGGACAGAACCATACCGTCGAACTGTACCCGCGTTTGGATTTCCTTCTTTCAAGGTCGGGGATGGACATTGACAGGGCCGATTGTATATTTGTGGCCAGGGGACCCGGCAGCTTTAACGGGCTGAGGGTTGGGGTTGCTGCCGCCAAGGGACTGGCCTTTTCACTGGGAATCCCCATCATAGGCATCGGTACACTGGAAAGCACAGCCTACCGGTTTGCCGCCGCCGGACTGCCTGTATGCGCAGTTCAGAATGCCGGGCGTGAAGAAATTGCGGCGGCTGTCTACCAGCAAAAACCCCGGAAAGGCTGGACCAGGCTGGCAGAGGAACACCTGACAACGGTGAAGGGGCTGATCAACGAGATCCCGCGGGAAACGCTTTTCTGCGGGGAGATCAACGCAGCAACCCTGGAGAGCATAAAAAAGGTGCTGGGGAAGAAAGCCGTACTCCCCCCTTTCAGCCTCAAGGTACGCAGCGCGGTATACCTGGCCGAGCTGGGCAGACTGCGTCTTTTGAAAAACGATTTTAACAACCTGGCGGCGCTTCAGCCGATTTATTTGAGAAAGCCGCCCATTACGGAAAGAAAAAAAGCCTGAAATGGAGGCAGCATGCAGAACCAGCCTGAAGCAAGTGCCGCTACCCTGAAAGACAATGACAGGTGTTTTGGCTGTGGGAAAGCCAATCCTATCGGTCTGAAGCTGCATTTTACCTGGGACGAAAAAACCCGGACCGCAGAAGCCGATTTCACCCCCGGTGACAATCTCCAGGGCTGGGCGGGTTTCGTCCACGGCGGGATAACCGCCTGCGTCCTGGATGAAGCCATGGGCTGGGTGGCAATATTCGCGGGGACCAACAACGTCACGGCCAAAATGCAGGTCAGATTCAAAAAAATGGTACCCACAGGCCATACCTACCGTGTTTCCTGTACGGTTGCCAAACAGACCTCACGGCTGATAGAGACTATGGCAACCCTGAAAGGAGCGGACGGGACGGTATATGCCGAGGGAACATCGCTGCAATTTGTGATCGGACCTCATCAGGAAGGAACAAGATGATACGATGGGCAAGGGCAATCCCTGCCCTTCCAGGATTATTTCATACTTTATCATGACATTGATAAACAGCATGGACGATTATTATCAACTAAAATGATTAAGGAGAAACAATGGACAGGACTCTCATTCTGGTCAAACCGGACGCCATGGAAAGGAACCTTGGAGGGGCTATTCTGGCCCGTCTGGAGGCGGCAGGGCTCAAAATCGTAGCTTTGAAAATGCTCAAAGTGGATGAAGAACTGGCTCACAGGCACTATGCGGTACACAAAGGCAAGTCTTTTTTCAACGAATTGATCGAATACATAACCTCGTACCCGATTATTGCGGCGGTGTTTGAGGGGAAAAACGCCGTGGAAACAGCACGAAAGACCATGGGCGCCACCAATCCTGAAAAAGCCGATCCGGGAACTATCCGGCGTGATTTCGGCCTTGACTTACAGCGCAACTCAGTGCACGGTTCCGATTCCGCTGAAAATGCAGAAATTGAAATCAACCTGTATTTTACACCCGCGGAAATTGTGGAAAGGTAGAAAAAAGGTTCAGGGCACCCTGACTCTGGTAGGGGCTGATTCCCATAGCTTTTCAAGCTTGTAAAATTCCCGCTGGACGGGATCAAAGATATGCACAATCACAGCGCCGTAATCCAGCAGCACCCAGCCTGAGTCGGGAGTGCCTTCTTCATGCATCGCCTTAATATTGTCACTTTTAAGCTCCCCTACAATAGCATCGATTATGGCTTTGAGCTGGCGCTTGCTTTCCCCTGAGCATATCACGAAATAATCTGCAAAGCTGCAGACCTCCTGGGTATCCAGTAACACGATGTCGACGGCCTGTTTATCGCTGGCTATGTCAACTACTCTGCGGGCTATATCTAAAGTTTCCAGAACTATTACTCCTGTATACGGTATATTCTAATCTATTATATCACAAAGAACAGACCAGACGGTATTTGCACATATATTTGCACATATATCTATTCTCCTGTAACATAAAACTTATAGGGGAATATGAATGACGGGTCTGCTTTTCGGCACAGGAGGAATCCCACACCTGGCTTTTACAGTTAGCAAAGCATAAGGCGCAAACCAAGTGGAAAAATCACT
>CAYLVC010000420.1:0-2732 GCA_964387005.1 uncultured Dehalococcoidales bacterium
GCAACATCAATATTCATCTGGAGTTTGAACAACAAACCCTGGCATTGAAAAACCTCCTTCATGAGACCGAGCTGAAATTACGGGCTGCGGAAGCTGAAAAAGGCAGGATCCGGGAAGATGCTGCTCTGGCTTTAAAATACTTGGAAGTTGAGAAGAACAAGCTGCTGGAAGAGGCAAGAGAGCAGATTGCTGCAACTGATGCCAGAAGCGCCGGCATGGAGGACCTGCTGAGGCAAAAAGAACTGGCTCTCGCTCAAAAAGATCCGGCGTTAAGCGGCCTTGAACAACGGCTGGATACAGTCGCTAACAAACTGGATAAGCTGCCAGACAGCATTGTAAGCATGGAGTCCTCCGGGCATCTGATGCGTAGCCTCAAAGACAAAATCGAGGTACTGGAAAAGAACCAGAATATTCTCAGAGAGCTGCTTTTGCAGCTGATTGACAGCCGCGACAACAGTCACAGGGACTCAAGCCTTATAGAGGCTTTAAAATCTTTTTTCAGGTCTGACCGCCGTTCAACGGCCTGATTCTCTTTCTGCCCGGCTTCCATTGCAAATGCATTGTCTGGTAAGGCTAATCGAGCGGGAGTGTTTTCGCAAGATCATTGCAGGCTTTTCGCGCTCGTTTTAGGCTTTTTAATAGCTGGGTTTGGGACACAACCCCCTGGGGCATAAACCCTCTTGACAAATATCATATACGATTGATATACTGGACTTTCCTGATTGCAGTCGAGTTGATCAAGGGAGGAGGGTAAGATGCCGATCTATGAATATATCTGTGATAAGTGTCAAACCCGGTTTGATCTCAGGCTTTCAATCGCCCAGTCCAACTGCACTGCTATTTGCCCTGTTTGCTATACGGAAGGCAGGAAAGTTATTACCAGCTTTGCTGCCAAAACCGGTTCCTATTTACAGCCTCCGGACCACCCATTCAGTAAAGAAAAAAGGTAATCCTGAAATCTGCGCAGTAACATTCATTGCATTCGATGGAGGACATAGGAAGGGTATCATCCCTGATGGTTTGTGATGCTTCCGTTACTCAGATTGAGGCGTACCGGAACAAGCTGCCGTTAACGGCAGGAAGTATCCCCGATCATACGTGATAAAAACCAGAGCCCCTCGATCCTAAGAAAGAGGGGCTCTGGACTATACGTGGTCAGGTATCAAAAAAGCTCTAATACCCGTAAGAGCGTCTTCTCTTAATGATTATCAGCACCAGGGAGATAACCAGTAAACCTCCTATTATGCCAATCAGAATCCACCAGTTGAATCCGGAGCCTCCTCCATCCGCCGGGGTCTGGCTGGTGGTGGGGGAGGGTTTGGGAGTGGAAGTTTTAGTAGGCGTGCTTGAAGCAGCCGGAGTCGTAGTGGTGGCGGTAGGAGCCGGCGTCTTGGTAACGGTGGGTGTGGGAGTTGGGGATTGGGTGATGGTCGGAGTTGGAGTCGCTGTAATACTAGGCGTTGGAGTGGTGCTGATCGTGCCCAGTATGGCATAAGTGCTGAAATGGGCAATATTGGCTGTAACGGTATTGCCGTTGATATCCACGGTTGTTCCGCTGACCTTTTGCCAGGTGCTGCCGTCATGGTAAGCAAGATATAGGTTGCTCTCGGTCACGCCGGCGGGCAGGGTGTTCTGGTCATAATAAATTTTCAGTGTTATGTACGGGTTGAAACTGGCGCCGTTGGGCAGAAGGTTGTGCGCGGTGATTACGGCGGAACCGCTGGAAGCAGCGGGGGGTGAGGTAACCGTTGAAGTGCTCAAAGAGGTCAAACGGCTGCCGCTGGAATTCAACAGGTAGGTCCCGCTGGGTATGCTCAGGAACAGATCGCCGTTCATTGATTGCAGCTGGTAGCTGGCCTGGGCTACACCGTTCTGGTTGACTTTCAGAGATCCGGTGGAAGTGAAGCCGGTGGGACTGAAGGTGTAATAGGTAGTACCGCTGCCGCCGCCACCGCCACCACCGCCGCTGCCTGACGATGATACATAAATTGTGAAATCCTGTGTATCCCAATAACCGTGATTATCCGTGACCCTCAGGGTGCAGTAGTAAGTGCCGGTAGAGTCAAATGTGCCGGACAGTGTGCAATATGTTGAATAGCTGTCAAGATCCAGGTAATTTCCAATACTACCACTATCTGCAAAATCCCACTGATAGGGCAGTGTGCCTCCGCTGGCATAAATAGCAGTGCTGTAGCTGTAGTTGACGGTAGTGCTTGACAGTGAAGTGGTGGTGATGGTCACGACGCTGCCTTCCTCTCCTTCCTCGTCCGATATGGCAAGACTGTGATTGGCGCCCGCCGCGATAAAATAGACCTGCCCTTCAACATCATCTATTTCAATCGGTCTATTATAAGGAGCGGTGGTAGTTGTACCGTCACCTAGTTGTCCGTAGTTATTATAACCCCATGACCAGACAACCCTGTCCGTATCCAGTGCCAGTGAATGATAGTGCCCTGCCGCAATGGATGTGATATCCAGGTCCATGGAGTTGTCATAGACCTCCTGGGGAGTAATTTTTGTTGATGTGGATGTATTGCTGATCCAGTTCATGCCCAGCTGGCCGTATTGGTTGGAACCCCATGACCAGACCCTTCCTTCACTATCCAGCGCCAGGCTGTGATAATAGCCTGCTGCCACTTTTTGGGCATTAGTCAAATTAGTATCATCCACCTGGATGGGAGTAGTTTTGTAATTGGTGCTGGCAGACTCGCTGCCTAACTGGTTTTTGGTGT
>CAYLVC010000421.1:0-2718 GCA_964387005.1 uncultured Dehalococcoidales bacterium
CGAGGGGGGTCAAAGACCGTGGCGACAGAGGGGTCAATGATGGTGGTTAATGACAAATAGGCCCAAACTGAAGTATACATATGATTCTAACTAAAAATAGAAGCTTGGTCAGACATTCTTTATTTGGTTGACCAGATAATAGACGTTTAGATATTGTTTTACTTGACACTGCAGACAAGATATTATTTAACGAACTAATACATATGTATGTTTATATTCATTTGTTATAACCATATGCAAAAATAGAATGATTCACCTGCCATAATCTTCCGATAAAAACGGATACATATGCAAAATCTATCCGTTACGTTTACTGAAGCTCAAAAAGACATCCTTAGTCTTCTGTTATTAAAATGAATTTATAATATTTTGATCAATAATGTAATTTATACTTGACATCATGTAAAATGAAATATACTATATGTAATAGATAAGATACATAGAATATCTTGATCCGAGGAGGTAAGATATGGCTCCACTTCAGAAAAGAGCATTTTACGGGCTAATTTTCGGCATCGCCTGGGCTATCACGATAATTGCGGTTTTTATTCTCAAGGGAGGCGCCACCACCTTCGATGTAGACCAGACTTTCCGGTTGATTATGGACAGTATCTGGGTTGGTGGACTTATCATATATTTAATTCTATTCTATCCGATCCTCCGCAAACCTAACCTGGTGGATGAACGTGATAGACTCATTTACGACCGTTCCCCGCGAACCCAATGGCTGGCCGTTATCCTTACACTGGTAGCCTGGGTTATCGGTTTAACTGAAGGTTTTCGTGGACAAGGAATACCTACTGTTTACCTTTATTTAATGTTTTTTACCATTCTCTGTGTTAGCTCCATCGCTGGAAGTATTGGTATACTCATTGGATATTGGAGAATGAACCACAATGGGTAAAGTAATTAATAGGATCAGGCGGTTACGTTTCGACCATAATGAGATGACGCAGGAAGAATTAGCCAACCGCGTGGGCTGTACCCGACAAACAATCATTGCACTTGAACAAGGGAAATATTTGCCCTCTATTGAACTGGCCTTTAGAGTCGCCAGGGCTTTCAGTGTGCCATTAGAAGAGGTTTTTCAATATGATGATCGTCAAAGAGGTTGAAAATGAATAGAATTATGTTTGTTTTAGGTATAGTTATGATGATTACTTCGGCTCTACTCTTTGTATTGACAAAAGAACCGGCGGCTCAAATTACTGTGTTATTGATCATTGGTATGGTATTTGCAGGTGCTTCCAAATTCCGGGCATTGAAAACGTAATCTCATTTTTAATTGAAGTGAGGGCACTCCTTGGGCACACTCTGGATACTTTATTCCAGCTATAGGAATTCGAGCTCACCAGGTTTCTTAAAGGCTAAAGACTAATTCGAAAGTTTTGGTTCTCCCTACAAAGTAGCGCCCACCATTTTAGCCTCTAACAATTGGTATTGTTCAATACACAGAATCATCGACTTGGTGTCTAGAATTTCAGAGTACCTTACTTGAATCCCTGACCGTAACGTCATGGGAAGTTTATATACAAAATTCAGGTATCGAATTATTTTATTTAAGTCTTACGAGATATTTGGCTTAGAATAGTTGTATCTGTGATCTTATCATCCTCTGCCAAAAGTAACGCCTTACTTATAATCAAAGATAGCGCCCGGTCACTTTCAAATGGCAAAAACACTTTTCCTGCCACGTCATCAGTCTTCCGATCCGGGACAATACACAGTTATTCATCATTTGGTTCCATCAGGATATTTGTACTTCCAATAAGTATCTTATATTCTCGAATTTTTCCCTTCACCAGTAACAATCTATCCTCGATCTTTGCCTGGTTACGAATCTTTAACCTTGGTAGCAATTGCTCTAATACTGTCTTTCGTGTTTTCGCTATCTCTGTCAAATCCCCAAAAGAATAATATTCCCAATAATTACGGTATTGCGCTATACCACCTCTATCGATCCACTGTGGATCATTGCCTACGCTACAAACACCAACAAATAGGTCGGCATCCCGCATAATTTCTGAAAAAACGATCTTAGGGACATCGATAAGATTCATGGGTTCACCGGAGGTACCTACAAAGCGGATTTGGTCCGTTGAGATATAATCCCATATGCCCGCATCATTGTAAGCATCCTCACTGTATATTTCATTTATCCAGTACTCACAGGTGATCCCATAAGCAGGTAATTTGATCTTAGCAACTTCTCCGTCACGACCATCATCATAGTTCCCCAATAACTTGTATTTCCATCCTCGTAGTCCTGCCAGTACATTGAATTAATGCTGTTTCAGGAGATAGGCAGACATTCGGTTTGAATAGATACGAGTTTCCAATTCTCTATCTGTTAACAAATAAACTTCACGATAAACCTGTTTCATAGGTTGTTTAATCCCTAATTCTTGAAGCCGGTTTCTCCAATTAGTTACTTCAGATGTGTCAGCAAGAATTGGATGCCAGAGAGTTACTTTGGTCGAATCACCCACTCCTTTAACTTCAATGTAATCATCCATCGATTGACCAGGGCTCCGTATGATTAATCCAATAACTACTTCTCATTCTAATTCAGCTCATAAGGTTATATAATAGAATTCCGAGCAACATAAAAGGAGGCACCGTCCATGATCATTATCATTCCTCTTATTGTTGTTATCGGATTATTGGCCTGGGTGCTTCGACCTGGGAAAAAGCCGACCATCTCTCGTAGAATTGCCA
>CAYLVC010000422.1:0-2713 GCA_964387005.1 uncultured Dehalococcoidales bacterium
ATCAAGGTCAAGTCAAAGTCCAAGATTCAGAAATTGGCATGAAAATTTTCGAGGGATAATTTAACGACAAAGCGGCTATTACTTTCGAGCAGGCCACAAAACGAATGATTTTGGTTAATTGTATTGATAAAAAGGCAAGGTTATTTGACAACTTCAGCAAGGAAGTCAAAAACAGAAGGCAACAGGCAAGGCACGAAGGGTTTTATAAACCAATTAATCGCAGCGCCTTATAAGATTTTGCCGCCATCTCCCGAGTGGCGGCGGCAATATTGTCATACTTTGCCAACCTCAGCAGGTTGATGGCCAGATTCCGGAGAATGGCCATCATTCGGGGTCCGTTTTTTGATCGAATCTGTGAACGATCTTCATCATAAGTAACATCCCTGACATAATGGCTTTTGTTTTCAATGCCCCAGTGTCCCCTGTTGATTTTCAGCAGTTGTTGGGATGACGCTTTGTCGGGTTTCAGACTGGTAATGAGATAAACGGTTTCGCTTCGTTTTTTGCCAGTTTTGAGGATTTCTGTGTGGCGTTCGACACAGGCGACTTGTCCAAAGAAAGGGAAATCGACATAATGATTCAGGTCAGCAGAAACCCAGATTTTTCTATTTTCCAGTCGGCCATGTCCTTTTTCCCAAGTTTCATGTGCAGGGGGGGGAACCCCTCGTTTAAGCCGAGGTAAGCAATATCATTTTTTAGCGTGGATTGATTGTCCTTGACGGTAAAACAGTAATCGGCCTTTTTGGTCTGGATAAGGAAGTTGGCCAAATCCTTCTGGATGTGCAAGGCATCGGCGGTCACAATTTTTCCTTTCAGCTCGAGAGGTTCCAAGAGGGGAATCGCTGCGGGGATCTCATTGCTTTTGGCGGATATTTCTTGCTGGGCAATCGTGATTCCCTGGTGATGGAGAAAGGCCGAAAGGAGATGGACTTGGGTTCCATCCTTGCGCCTTGCGCCTCTGACGGTCTTTCCATCAATCCCGATGGTGTTTCCTGATGTTAACTTTCCCAGCCAATCTGAAATGGCCAAATCCACAACTTCGGCATCAATCTTTTGTAATTGACGCCGAATGGTAGGCACGCTGGGATGAATATAAACTTCTCCCTTTTTTCTGCACTACGTGCGCGCCAGCATCTTCCGGGAACAGTTCTTAACCCATTGCGCGATGGCGGCATAACTCCGACATCCGCATACGACAGCGCAAATGGAAAGGTCAATAATGGAAATGTTCCTGTGACGAACCCCTCGTCTAAAACGGGGATCCGGAATCGCCTGCAATATCTCGATTAAATCGGATGCTTGCTTTGCTGTGAGAGCCATGGGTTTCTCCTTTCTGATCAGTTGAAGATCAGGACGCGGGGATCTGATCCTTGCAAGTGCATTTCTGGCAAGGGGATATACGAAAACTGCTTTGGACTGTCCGTGATGTACATAGCGGCGACTGTGCCTGCCGTAACCTCTGCTTTGTCCTAAATATTGCCAGTTGGCCGCCTTGTAGCAGGCACCCGTAAAACGCGCTTGATCCACAAAGGTCTCGGCAATCAACACCGGGTGTCCATAAATCTCCTCCCAATCCCGCGAAAGACGCTTCACGTTGAGACTTAAAATCTTTGATGCCAAATTGGGAATATGAATGCCCGGCAAAATCAGAAATCGAGAGTTGTTGACCACCAAAGTCAATCTCTGCCATTGTATCGCCTGCGACCAGCCAATCCATGTATCGCGTGGTTGACATTTTAACGCTGCCGCAGACCAGCCCAAAAGGGCTAACCATCTTTCCTCAAGGACAGCAACATAGCGGATCGATGAACCAACCAATGATGTGAATCCCAGATAATGGTGGACAGACATCAGCTTTTGGGAATATAACATGCCATTATGCCCTTATTTGTTATCTTCGTGGTTGGTCAGTTTGAAGCCGAAGCTTTCCGCCATGCGATTCTGCAGCTCTTCAAGGACGGCGGCCATCTCTTCCAATGTTTTGCAGCATCCTTTGCAAACCAGATAATCGTGATGGAGGTAAACGAAGCAGTGCTCTTCATGCATGGCGTTGTCGCCGGGCGGGAAGACATCGTCCGCACGACGTCTCGTTCACCGGACATGAATAGCGGCGCCCCCGGTCAGGCACCCTTTCAGGAATTCCATCCTTGCCTCGGTGGGCGGCTTCAGAGCAGAAAAACGGCCATCGAGGGTTTTATCGGGTTGAAAAGGCTGTAGGACATACGCATGCGCGCCCTGAACAAGCGTAGCCGTCTGACGGATATCTTCTTCGTCCATGAGATCCGGCACAACGGTTGTCCGGAACTCGTGGGCGCAGGACGCGCGGATGATCATTGAAATGCTGCGGCGGATATCGTTAAGGGCAACAGGAACCCCCGCAATCCGTGAATATAATGCCAAAGGCCCTTTAACATCCATCGCAATGTAATCGATCAGGTTCGCCGCAATCAGATCCTGTAGCATTTCCGGATTCGTGCCGTTGGTGTCAAGCTTGACGGCATATCCCATCTCTTTGATCGTCCGTATCAATGCGGGAAGACTGCCATGTACGGTCGGCTCCCCGCCGGTAATCGTCACACCGTCAAGCCGTCCCCTCCTTTTTTCCAGAAAGGACAGAATGACGCCTTCGCCGATGCATTCACCATATCGCATCGGGTCAACCAGCTCGGGATTGTGGCAATAGGGGCAGCGGAAATTGCATCCCTGCGTAAAA
>CAYLVC010000423.1:0-2712 GCA_964387005.1 uncultured Dehalococcoidales bacterium
CCTCGCTCTATGGCGTGAAAACTGCCGATGTCATCGATTTCTCCCGCCAGCTGGCTGCCTTTCTGGAGTCCGGTTCATCATTACATTCCTCATTATCCATGCTTCACGACCAGGCTTCCCGTGAATCTCTTAAAAACGTGATTGCAGGAATTATCCAGAAATTGGAACAGGGAGCTTCCTTTTCTCAATCTGTCAGGGAGTTCCCCGAGGTTTTCCCGGATACCTGCTGGCAGGTCATTCAAAGCAGTGAAAAAACCGGTGAACTGGGAAAAGGCCTTGTCCAGATTGCCGATTACCTGGAAAACAAAGCCGTAATCAGTGACAAAATAAAGCGGGCACTGGCCTATCCTGCCTTTGTAATTTTACTGGCTATCGGTGTGATAGTCCTGCTGATTACCACCGTACTGCCGCCGATCATCAGGCTTTTCGACTCATTTCAGACTGCCCTGCCCCCTGTCACCCGTTTCTCTCTGGCGATCATTGAATTTTTCACTTCCTGCAAATTTCAAATATTACTCGCCTTTTTACTTGTTGCCGCCGTCCTGGTTTTCATGTCCAGGTTGAAAAAAGGCAGGATGGCACTCGACCGCTTGATGCTTGGATTGCCCGTCCTTGGAACAGTTATCATACATCATCACCTGGGGCTATTCTGCCGCACCGCTTCTATGTTGTTTAAGTCCGGCCTGCCTCTGGCTTCCATCATGGATGTAGCTATCCAGACCACCGGTAAAAACCAGGCAGTACTCTTAGCCCTCAATCGTCTCAAGGACAAACTAATGCAGGGAGAAGGCCTGGCCAAACCTATGGCAGAAGATATTTTTTTTCCGCGCATGATGGTCAGGATGGTTTCTGTGGGCGAACAGACCGGCACGCTGGACTCCGCATTGGACACGCTGGCCGACTATTATGAAAAACAGACCGGTAAAAAAATCCAGACCCTTATAGGCATGATCGAACCTGCTCTGACTGTTGCCATCGGTATCGGAATTGCCTTAGTAATGTATTCCATGATTGTCCCCATTTACGGCATTATGGGGCGTATGCACTAAACGCACACGCCTGTGCTTGTGCTTAGCGACTGAAGACTTTTTATGAAAAGACTGCTGCAATCAATAATCGAAAGACTGGAGGACCAGGCAGGTATCGGCCTGGTTGAGTCCCTTGTTGCCATCGCCTTGCTGGGAATAACCTTGACTTCCTTTTTAACGAACCTCTCGGCCGGAACCATCGCTGTCCGGGTACATAACGAAAATACCATCGCCCAGGGGTTGGCCCAAACTCAAATAGAGGTTATAAAAGCAGCTCCCTACGATAAAACCGGCAAGTCATACCAGACAGTGGAAAGACCTGAAGGATATGATATTAAAATCGCCGTCAACCCTGCTGTAGACGAAAAAGGCAATGCTAAAAAAACAATACAGAAGGTCTCAGTCATGGTATTTCACAACGAGGAGGCCATTTTCAATCTCGAAGATTATAAGGTGAACAGGTGAATATCAAAGAGCGCGGATATACCCTGGTTGAGCTGCTTGTAACCCTGGCTATCAGCGGTATTATATTCAGCGTTGCGGGTTCGGCAGTTTATCAGATATCCACCATAAGCGCATACGGCAACGCCTTGCTGACAGCCGGTCATGAGCTGCAAAATACAGCTCACTGGTTTAACCTGGACGGCCAATCGGCCGCTCAGGCAGAAGCTGACAACACCTTAACCTTTTGTTTGCCGGACGGGCGGAACATAAACTACACGCTGAATGGGACCAACCTTCTGCGTATCGAGGGAACTTCCCAAATAACACTGGCCCGCAGTATCACCAGCGTTGACTTTTCGGTCGATGACCGTCTGGTTACATTAAATATTACTTCATCGCCTGAAGGAAGAGAAAACATCAGTGAAAAAAGGGCATATCAGGTCTATCTGCGTCCGGCTGCTCCTTAAGTATTTAGCAAAAACGGCAAATCAAAAAGGACAGGCTTTGCCTGTGGTGCTGGGAATAATGGCACTGGGCATAATGGTGGTTGCCCCGTTTTTGAGCCACGCCAGCGCTAACCTGATCAGTGCCCGGCACTACAGGCAAATGCTTTATGAACGATATAGCGCCGGCGCCGCTGTTGAAGAAGTTATATGGAGGCTTGTGGAAGATGATCTCTCCTCCCAATTAGCGGAGATCGACGACCGGACATCTTATACCCTGGCTGGCGAGATCAACAACCTTCACCCTGTTGTCACAGTCACACGTATTACCTCCCAACAACAGGAAAAAAAGAATGGAAAAGAATATAAAAAAGATACACTTTCAGCTTTTGAAATCGAGTCCCTGGCAGGATCCACCACCGTTACCGCCAGTATTGTGGTAAAAGACGGTGAGGTCCAGATCGATTCCTGGCAGGTGGAGAAGTAATAAACTGTTAAAGTCAATATCCAGATCGCAACATAAAGAATCCATACGTCAGCCGAAGTCCAGCCTGATTTTTACCATGATGGCCCTCGGACTGATCATTGTTTTAACTTTCATGCTGACTGACTGTCTCAAACAGTTGAGGGTGCAGGACAATCTCAATAAAGAAATTGACAAAAGCACACAGGAACTGGCCTTAATGGAGTCTCCTGATCCCGGCCTGGCGGAAAGACTTGAGAAAATACGCAGCGAACACGCAGTTGCCAGGGCTTCTCTTTCCGCCGCAGAGGTTAATCCCAGGGCAATTATCGAA
>CAYLVC010000424.1:0-2701 GCA_964387005.1 uncultured Dehalococcoidales bacterium
GTTACCCTGAATGCAACCGCGGTGACCAGTTCCGGGGCCTCACTGAATGCAGTAGTGACCTCAACGGGCACAGCAGACACAGTCGATTTGTTTTTTGAATACGGCAAGACGTCCGAATACGGCAATACAAGCGCAGTCCAGACAAAGGGCAACACAGGAACGTTTTTCAGCAATATATCCAATCTGGATCCTGGCACGCTTTATCATTACAGGGCTGTAGCTGATGGCGGTATCAGCGGGTTGTTTTCAGGCAAGGATAATACATTTACCACTGGAGAACCGTACCCACCGGTTATAAAGACGTATAATTTTACCAATCTTACAGACGGCTCAGCTACTTTAATTGGAGAGCTTTTATCCAAAGGTACCGCCGCCCAGGTTGAGGTCTATTTTGAATACGGAACCAGCAGCCAGTACGGAGCCTCTACCGAAACTTTAATTTTGACCGAAAACGGTCAATTCACCGTCGATCTGGGAGGACTGGTGAACTCCACGGAATATCATTTCCGGGCAGTGGCTGATGGCAGATTACACGGGAAATCGAGTGGCACAGACCTGGATTTTGTGACCTTAACGCCTCCTTCAGCGGTAACAGAAACGCCCGCCCTGGTCAAACAGGAAAGCGCCAGGCTTAACGGCAGCCTGGTCTCCATGGGTACTGCCAGCCTGGTTTATGCCTCTTTTGAATACGGCCTGACAGAGGAATATGGCCAGACCACTGCGGAGGTAACTCTTACCTCAATTGGACCTTTCACGGCGGACATCAGCGGTCTTTTACCTGGCACAGCCTATCATTACAGGGCCAGGGTAAGAGGGGGGGTGAACGGGGAGAGCCGGGGAGAAGACATGACGTTTACCACGCTGGCTCCTCCCGGGGTAATCACCCTGGCGGCGACGGACATAACCTCTTCGGCGGCTATCCTGAATGCCGATCTTTCCTCGCTGGGCACCTCAAGCAATGTAAATGTCTTCTTCGAATACGGCGCAGATGAAAAATACGGCTGCATTACGCCCGTTTGGAAGATGTCTACAATCGGTACTTTCTACTTCAATTTTAGCGGGTTGGCACCGGAAACCACGTATCATTTCCGGGCAGCGGCCGATGGAGGCCCGAACGGGCTTTCGGCCGGTAATGACATGACTTTCACAACCTCTGCCGTACCTGCGGTTGTTACCGTCCCACCCTGGGTGGGTACCGGGCCAGCCGTGGATATAACCACTGGCAGTGCGGTTTTACAGGGATATTTGATCTCGATGGGACAGTCGGAATCGGTTGAAGTTGCTTTTGAGTACGGCGCTACAGACTCTTATGGTATGACCTCTGAGGTGCTGATTGTGGAGGCTGCCGGGCCGTTTTCAGTGGCTGTTTCCGGTCTGTCTCCCAATGCCGCATATCACTACAGGGCCAGGGCAACAGGGACTTCCGGGACGGATAGCGGGGCTGATATGAACTTTGTTACATTGAAGGTACCGCCCGAGGTATCTACTTTAGATGCAGCCGGCATCAGCGGCAACTCGGCGGTGTTAAGAGGCAGCCTGTTCAACCGGGGTTCAGCCGGTACGGTCGAGGTCTATTTTGAATACGGACTTACGGCAGATTACGGTAATACTACCGAAAAATCCAGTATCGAGTTGGGTGTGTTCAGTTTTGATCTCTCCAGCCGGTTGCCGGCCCTTGAACCGGAAACTACCTATCATTACAGGGCTGTGGCGGACGGTGGAGAGCACGGACTGTCCGCTGGGGAAGACATGACATTTACCACCCTTAAGGCCGAACCTCCGGTGGTCTTAACCCTGACGTCTTCGATGATTACCAGCGGTTCCGCCACTTTGATAGGCAGCCTGGCGTCACTGGGTACAGCCAGGCAGGCAACCGTCTCATTTGAGTACGGTCCGACAGCCGAATACGGCAGTCTGTCAACGGCAATAGTCAGGTATGCAACAGGAGTATTCATCATCCCTGTTTCCGGGCTTAACCCCGGAACAGAGTACCATTTCAGGGCGTTAGCCAGTGGGGGTAGTCATGGTTTGGGCAAAGGAGCAGACGTTGCTTTTACTACTCTGACTCCGCCGGCAATCAGCTCAAGTGTGATTTCAACTGTCAACGGTAATTCAACACGGGTCAGTTCGGAGTTGATATCTATGGGAACGGCAGCCAGCGTTTCGGCCTGTTTTGAATACGGTCCAACTACTGATTACGGCAACACCAGTGAAAAGCAGATTATGACTGCTCCTGGAGTATTCAGTGCGGATATCAAAAATCTGCTCCCCGGCAGCGCATATCATGTCCGCTCAAGGATGGATGGAGCTGAAAACGGGGTTGCATATGGAGACGATGTATTTTTCCAGACCCTTGCGGCCGTTTCTCCCGCAGTCAATACCACCCCGGCAAGCGAGATTACGGGTGGCTCAGTTACCCTGAACGGGTATCTGGTTTCAACAGGGACGGCAGCATCGGTTAGTGTTTATTATGAATACGGCACAACCGTAGCTTACGGCTCTCGGACTTCAGATCAGGTTATGACGGCGGAAGGTCCATTTTCCTGCCTGCTGGACAACCTGAATCCCGGAAAGATTTATCACTTCAGGGCGGTAGCTGACGGTGGTGTACATGGAAAGTCAACTGGCTCGGATATGCAATTCACCACGCTGATGCCTCCTGTGGTGTTCACACTGGAAGCCGAGGACATCACTTGTAATG
>CAYLVC010000425.1:0-2699 GCA_964387005.1 uncultured Dehalococcoidales bacterium
GTGGCAACTCCAGGAACTCAGACTGTGCCGGTCCTGTGGCAGTCCGGAAGCGGCAGCCGCTACCTGAACCTGAGCATCAAAGATGCTGCCGCCACCGGCATGGTGGCGACATATACTGTGACTGTGATGGGATATTAGTCTATAGTTCCAGCCCTAAATTTACTCCCATTCTGTAACGAAGGTGAAGCAATGAGAACACTGTCATCTACGCTGCTGGCTGCCCAGAAATCCCCCGTCCGTCAGCCTTACATCAAGATTGAAGCCCATAACAGGCTGTGCGGCGTTATCAACCTCCAGTGGGAGCGCCTCTATACCGGCGCTGAGCCGGACTCTCTGCATGCCATGACCATCCCCTCGGACGGATCGCTTGTCCGGGTCAGGGCTACCCCCGCCTCTGACGGCCGCAAGCTCTACCGTCAAAGAGTGGCCTCCCCGGGCCCCGCTGCGGATTTCAGTTCGTGGAGCTATCTCAATCAGTACGGCGTCATGGCCGTCGCCCTCTGCTCCCTGGGGACCGAAGTCAGCCTCTTCTGGGTCAGGAGTGATGCCAGCATTAATTATTTAAAAAGTTCGGATTGCGGCCTTACCTGGCCATCCGGAGCCTCGCTTGGCTCCGCCCCCACATCTGATATAACTGGCCTGGCGGCTGCTTACAAGCCCAATGGCGACCTGGCGCTCTTCTTTGCTCACAGCTCACACCTGTACGTTATTAAGAGGGTAGACGGAGAATGGCAGACCCGTATCGAGTGGGACCGTACCACCTCCGGCCTGAGCGGTGCGGCCGTTGTATATTCCGGTGACTGGCATATGCTGATCAGCGGCCAGGCGGAGAACGGGGACCACAAGGTCTGGTCACTGGTCTATGGTGACGGGGACGAGGTAGCGTCCGGTGTCTGGTCGGAGCTTAAGGAAATCACTTCCGCCCCTTACGGCGGTAGCTTCGCCTATTCCGGCCTCTCCCTGGACAGACCTGATGCCGTTTACCGCTGTTTCTTCGTTGAGGCATTCAGCGGTGATGAAGCCTTCAGCCGTCCCTTCTGCTCTCATACCCTTCCCGGAACGCCTTTCCTGGATAACCGATGGCGCGAACCCTTGCCCTTCAACCTTGAGAGCCTGTACGGCCCGTCCCTGGCTCATACTGCGCAGTTTGCCTGGCTGGCCGTGCCCGGCGGCGTCTGGAGGGCTTCGCTGGCTGTAGTCAGCCTTGACCTTACCCCGGACGTCCTCTCCGTCAAAGCGGACCTTTCCCGGGACGCCAGCCTTCTGGTGGTCGAGCTGAATAATACCGGCGGCTGCTATTCCTCACCCGGTGAGGGTGATCTGGCCGTTCTGGCCGGCGGTGTACAGTTGGATTTCAGTCCCGGTTACGTTACTCCGGAAGGGAATGAAATCAGCACCGGCTTGAGCTTTACCCTCCAGGCCTGGGAACACACCGGATTGCCGGGCAAAGCCGGGCTTCTGCTCTACGCCGAAGGCGGCTGGGAGTCCCTGGAGAGATGGACAGCCAGGTACCAGCTCCGCTGGAACCGTCCGGATGAATACGGTTATGCCATCCATGAGGCCGCGCTCAATGAGATCCTTGCCCGGGTACTGGCCCGGGCCGGTTTAAAGCTGGAGGTGGTATCGGAGTCGGACGATATCAGCGATTATTATCCGGACTTTACCATTCATACCGGTGACAGCGGCCGGGCCGTAGTCCAGCGGCTGCTTTCCTTCGTTCCGGATGTCCTCTTCCTGGAAGGCAATACAGCTTACCTGTTGAATCCCCTGCCGTCGGATGCGTCCTGTTATGGGTATACCGCCGCTTCCGCCAGCAGCGGGTACACCGGCAGCGGCTCCCACGTTATCCTGGAAGGCCGTTACCGGCAGGACTCCTGGCGAATCAACCGGGTGCTGGTTGAAGGGCTGAATCCGGTCGGCCCGGCGGTGATCGCGGCCGAGTCCTTTGATTGGGACGAGATCCAGTGCAGCGGAGACCGCCTGGAAATGCTGGAAGACCTGAATGTCTCTTCCGTCGCCCTGGCCTTGGGGCGTGGAGTTGCTTACCTGCGCCAGGCGGAAATAGAGTCCTTCTCCGGCTTTATTCGCGTCCCGGTTAATTGCGGCCAGCAGATGTATGACGTCATTGCCATAACGGATGAGCGGGCCGGCCTGACTGCCGCAAAGCGCAGGGTGCTGGAAATAGAGCTGTCCTGTCAGCCTGAAAAAGCCCGGTATGAACAAAAGATTAGACTCGGTGCGGTTTAGAAAAAAAGGAGGGTAAAGAGTTTCAGATAAATCTTGTCTCCCTTTCCCAGAACTCGAGACTCGACACTTGAAACTCGCAACTCGCAGTATGATTATTAAAAAAGGTGTTCTGAAGTCCTGGTATTCCGCCGCCTACACGGCGGATGTGCAGATCAGCGGCAGCGGCAAAGCCTATCTGGAAGGCCTCAAAGTAGCCCGCAATATCCCCTCTGCCGAAATGGTTACCGGCCGCAGCCTGGCCGTCATTTTCTGGGATAAAAACAACGCCGAAGATGCGGTGGTAATCGGGGTGTACGGTTAAAAGTAGTAGGTAATGGGTTGTGGGTTATGGGTAGGAGAGAGGAGAAAATTAGAAAAATAACCCGGGTGCATCATTGCGAAAGATCTGTTCTCCTCTGAAGCAATCGTCCATGCCTCTTGTCAGAGTCACCATGAATAATGAAAGTCGAGTC
>CAYLVC010000426.1:0-2692 GCA_964387005.1 uncultured Dehalococcoidales bacterium
TCGTTCAGGTAGGCGTCCAGCTCGATCTCCACCTCGTCCGCCCGTTTTCCTCTTAAATCCAGCTCGCGGGAAGCCGTCCGCTGGACGGCCCGGTTAGCCAGTGGATAATATTCAGGAGTTTTCTTCGAGACCTCGTCCGCCTTCTCCAGTCCTTCGGGCGCTATCCTGAGGCGGGTCTTGCCCACCTGGATTTCAAGCAGGCCGCTGCTGTCCGCCGGAGATATAACCGTGCCCTGGATGTTCATGCCGGCCAGCCAGACCTTTTTTCCCGCGCCGAAGGCGTCTTCCGGCTGCTTACGGCTGGCTTCGCTCCGGGTCTGCCAGTTCTTTCCCTTGAGCTGTTCCCGCATCTGCGCCAGGGCCTTCTGCGCCTGTTCCAGCTTTTCTTTGGAGCGATTTTTCTTCAGCTCATCCATAGAATCACGTATCTGCTTCTGGAGCTCATCGCCGTCGTGCACCAGCCTGATCCTGGTCTGCCGCAGAAGCTCTTCTTCCTCTTCTTTTTGCTTGCGCAACTCTTCTTCCAGCTTCATGCGCAGGTCTTCAGCCTGCTGCTTCTCCTTCTGTATAGTTTCCCGCAAAGCGGTCAGCTCCTGTTTTTCCTGCATCAGGTCGGTAAGCAGCTGGTCCAGCTCGATCGAGCCCCGGGTAAGCTGCTCCCTGGCCCTTTCAATGATTTCAGAAGGCAGGCCAAGCTGCGCTGCGATAGCCAGGGCGTTGCTTCCCCCGGGAAGCCCTACCGTCAGATGATATGTCGGACCTTTGGTGACAGGATCAAACTCCAGGGAAGCATTGCGCAAACGGGGCGTCACATGGGCAAAGGCCTTGAGCTCGCTGAAATGGGTCGTAGCCACAATCATGGTCCCCATGTCCAGAAAGGCCAGTAAAATAGACTGGGCCAGGGCGGCGCCCTCGCCGGGATCGGTGCTGGTACCCAGCTCATCCATCAATACCAGGCTTTTGTCCGTGGCCTGCTTCAAAATGTTGACGATGTTGCCCATATGCCAGCTGAAGGTGGAAAGGGTATGCTCTATGCTCTGCTCGTCCCCGATATCGGAAAAGATGTTGTCGAAAAGGGGCATATAGCTCTCATTGGCTGCCGGAATAGGCAGGCCGGCCTGGGTCATGGCTGCCAGCAACCCGACTGTTTTTAAAGCCACGGTCTTACCGCCGGTATTGGGACCGGTGATGACCATCCCCTGGAAGTCCCTGCCGATTTCAATATTCAGAGGTACCGGTTTTCCCTTGAGGAGGGGATGCCGTGCATTCATCAGACGCATGATCCTTTTTTCCGTACCCGGGTTCCCCTCGGCCGTCTTCACCCCGCTGATAAGGGGCTCAGTAGCTTTAAATCTATCTGCAAACCTGGCCTTAGCCAGCGCCAAATCTATTTCGGCTACCAGCTTCAGGTTCTGGGAAATGGCCGGCTCTTCCCCCCCAACGGCTGCGCTGAGCTCTGCCAGGATCCTTTCGACCTCATGCTGCTCTTCAATCACCGCTTCCCGCAGCTCATTACCCAGGTCGATAGTTACCATGGGCTCCACAAAGGCGGTTGCCCCGGTATTGGAAATATCGTGCACGATGCCCTTCAGCTCACGCCGCATTTCAACCTTGACGGGTATGACATAGCGCCCGTCCCTTTCGGTGACAATCGGGTCCTGCACCAGCTTTTCGCCCTCACGGGACTTTATCACCGAGTCCAGCCGGCTGAGGATCTGCACCCGTTTTTCCTTCACCATGTGGCGCAGCTCCGCCAACCTGGGCGAGGCGGAATCCAGCAGCTCTGCCGAGGGTGAGATGCAGCGCCCGATTTTCTGTTCAAGCTGCGTGTGCGTAACAATGCGGCTGTTGATCCCGCCCAACAAAGGCGCATCAGCCGCCAGGCGGCCCAGCTTGTTATGTAAAAACCGGATGGACGCCAGCGTCCTCTGGATATCCACCAAAGACTGAAGTTCCAGGGTCTTCCCCCTGGCCGCCAGCACCACCACTTCGCGGATATCGAACACCCCGCCGATGGACAGGTCCGGTTCAATCGAATACAGGTGCCTGGCTTCAGCCGACTGCTTCAGCCAGCGGGTGACCGTCTCATAGCTGTGCGACGGCTTAAGGGCTAATGCCAATTCTTTACTTACGGCAAATGAAGTGTAACCGGCCACCAGTTCCCGCACCCGGGGGAACTCCAGCATTTCCAGGCTCTTTTCGTTCATGGTCACTTCCTCTCCAATACCGGAATATATATGAATCGCGGATAAATCAACCCCACCCTGATATGCTTCGTCGTCTCCCGCTGGAGACGCCTGATTTGGATAAAGGAGAAATCAGGCCTCCAGCATGACACCATAAAACGGTATACCGCAACTTTATCGGACTTCACATATAAAATAAGTTCAAAATCCACTACTGGAAATTTCCAGCCCTATAAATAATAACGGGAATGCAGGATTATTGCCATACTCTGAGCGGTGTATTGCCTGATTGAAGGCGTGGGGCAAGGATTTTAGAAGGGATGTGAGCTTGAAAGAACCAGAGGATATACATCGTTAATATTTTTGAGTTTCACACCGGTAATCAATTATTTTGCATGTTGAAGTAATGCTTTTATTCGACTCTATGTTGGTATTATTAGATATATTTTAAAGCGAGCCCCGCAGGCGGGGATCGAGGGCATCCCTTAATCCGTCACCTACCATGT
>CAYLVC010000427.1:0-2688 GCA_964387005.1 uncultured Dehalococcoidales bacterium
TGAGGAGGATAATATGGCAACCAGGAAAAAAGGCATGGCAACCGTATCTGATATTGATGCGGTACTGGATCAAATGGGAATAGCTAAAGGGGCTGCCAGGGAGAAGGCCAAAAGCTACTGCGCCGCCAAGCTGCAATCCAGCGAAGGGCAATGCTTGCCCACGGACGAGTTGAGCATCATGGCGCATGCCTATTTCGACGGCTATTCGGAGTCGCTCAGAGGGGGGTAGTGATCGCTCACAGGAAATAAACAGGAGGTACAGGAGAGGCAGCTTATGGGAAAAACAGAATCGGCCTTCAAATTCACTCTGATGTCTTCAGCCTTCTGGTTTCGAGATTTATTCCGTCCCCGTAAAAATATCTTGAAAGAAGTTGGAATTGAACCTGGTTTTCAGGTGCTTGACTATGGTTGCGGACCCGGGGGATACCTGCTGCCACTTACAAAACTGATCGGAAAATCAGGAAAAATCTATGCACTGGATACCAGCCGTCTGGCGATTAAGAGCATAAAGAAAATGATAGTCAAAAAACATCTCAGCAATGCTGTAACTATCAATTCTGACTGCAAAACCGGACTGCCGGAGAACAGCCTGGACGTAATTTTACTCTATGATATCTTTCATGATCTGAAACATCCGCATGAAGTATTAAAAGAATTACACAGGGTCTTGAAAACGCATGGAATATTGTCGGTAAATGACCACCATTTGAATCAGAGTGAAATAATGAATGGCTTGACCGGTTCAGGCTTGTTCAAATTGTCCAAAAAAGGAATATACACTTATAGTTTTTCAAAAAGCTGAAAAGCATTATTCTTTAATAGTCTCATAATGCTTTGTGTTATTGGACGATTAATACGAGCGTAAAAATGAATGATGCGAAGCACAAACTCAAAAATACTTCTCCCGTCCTCCTTTGAAAAAGGAAGAAGCCGGCAGTTTGTATTCGCAACCATTTCCGGTACTGAAGCTGCGTTATGCCTCCCGGAAACCTAAAGCACCTTCACCAGCAGAAGGGTAATATCATCAAACTGAGGCTGCCCTTCGCTATAAGTAAAAACATCTTTTTCGATAAGATCGATTATCTCCTGGGCGGACAGGTTTTTGTTTTCCTCCACAATCCTGGAAAGATGGTCTTGCCCGAACAGTTCCTGTTTGCGGTTAATAGCTTCCGTTACGCCGTCGGTATAGAGTAACAGGATGTCCCCGGAATGAAGACTGATTTCTTTCTCCTCAAATTCCACATCGGTCATCAAACCCAGGGCTACGCCCTTTGTGGCCAGCATGATAAGATCTCCTGCGCTTTTACCCATGACCAGGGGCGGATTGTGTCCGGCATTAACATAGGTCAGGGTTTTCTTGGCCGGGTCGAGTACACCATAGAACAAGGTGACGAACATATCAGACCGGACGTCTTCGGAAATCATGTCATTGGCCTGGCGTATTACCGTTGCAGGTGTAGGGTTATTGGTGGCATTGGCCCGGATCATCGTGCGTGAGAGGGCCATGAAAAGTGCCGCAGGAACACCTTTCCCTGAGACATCGGCAATAACCAGTCCCCATTTGTCCAGAGAGACCGGGATAAAATCATAAAAGTCACCGCCGACTTCCAGCGCCGGCGTGTTCAGGGCAGCCAGATCAAAGCCTTCTATGGTGGGGGAATGCTCCGGTAAAAAGCTCTTCTGGATGCCTTTGGCTATCTCCAGTTCCTTTTGCACCCGCTCCTTTTCAGCGGTTGTCAGACGGATGATCTCTATCTGGGCTCTCAGACCTTCTGCCATCTTGTTAAAAGACATGGCCAGGTCTTCGATTTCATCCCCGGTTTTTATGTCAACCGTGTAGTCCAGGTTTCCCAGTCCGATAACATGGGCGCCTCTGGTAAGCGCCTGTACCGGCCGGGTAATCGTCCTGGCTAGCCAGAAAGAGAGGATAAAAACAGCCAGAATAACAGCAGCAAAAACGCCGATGAAAATGTTCTGCATGCTGTTGATGCGGCTGTTAATATTACGGCCGGTCTCGGCGGCTGAGTTTTCGATCGTTTCCCTGGTTTTTTCGGCAGGGGCTGAAAACTCTGCTATGTAGGTGGTGGACCATAGCGTCAGCCCGCTTTCAACCCCGGTTATCGGGACGTTGATGGGGGTGATATAGGCATATTTCTTGTTGATAAAACCGTCAGGCTCAATCCAGTCGTAATAGCCGGAACTCACTTTCCCGCCGGACGAGCCCTGGATTATTTGCCAGAAGGCGGGTAGTGTGGCGGCCAGGGTTGTCAGGATTTTGCCCTCGTTTTCAGGGTATTTATGTACCATGATTTCGTATAGGTTGGCATCCACAATGGCGGTGTAGCCTGTCTTGCCGACCAGTTGTACGGCTATCTTGCGGAGTTCAGGATCGCTGGAAAGCTCGGACCTTTTAAGTTCCGGATGAGCTTTGAAATACATCTCAACCTGGGCGGTAACATCCAGTGCCTTCTGTGCGATCATTTTTTCGCCAAGCTCCTGAAGGGCCTGTGAGCTTTCCTGGACTGCGCTGTCCCCCAGTGTTTTATTGCTTTCGAGGGCGTAATCTCCCACGCCCCTGATTGATCTGAAGGCAATCACTCCCACGATCAGCAGTGAGACAATGGACAGCAGCAGAAAGACAGCCAGGGTTTTTGTAGCCAGGCTGAGCCTGACGGACCTTTTTTTATT
>CAYLVC010000428.1:0-2670 GCA_964387005.1 uncultured Dehalococcoidales bacterium
TAGAATACATGATCCACACTATACAGCATGGATCATGTATTCTAACTATAGCATAATTTTACTGGTGTGTCAAGCTAGTTCTTAGAAATTTCCAGTAAATGGCCGAACGCAGCGTCTTTCCATTGGCTTCTCCACCCCGTAACATGCGATGCGTTGTCATCGCCACGTGTTGGAAAAACATGGTCACACGCTTCAACAGTAGCGGCATATAGCCCATATGCTGTACCGCGCACCGCGGGACTCTCATAACCGATCATCGCACCATTATACAATTCGCTGATTACATTACGCCGTGTAATGGCTAACGCATTTTTTGATTCCCATTGTTCGATAAGTTTACCGTCATACAATGGCGATCCAGTTTTACGCGGTTCTTTAGATGTTTTCACAATGACCTTTAGCGCAGTTTCTACATCTTCTTCAACTAATCGCTTGCCAGCCATGATTTCCATAACTTCTTTGATCGTAGCAGCCTTTTCTTCTGCCGTTTGCAGTACATCGGTTAACCAGCCTTGGACATCTTCCAACACAAGAGTGTCATGGTCTACCTTAAATGTAGATTCTAGATCGGAAAGTGCGGCGTTCATCGTGTTACTGCATACCACGCGAACATCAGTAATTTTCATCAACATCGCGCCGCGTCCTGTCATATCGTTTACACCAAGAACAAATTGCATATGATCCTCTCCAGCAATTTCTACATCTGGAAGTGGACTCAAAAGAAACTGTTTTTCACCCTTACCTAGAAAACCGATGGTTTCAATCGGCCATTTTCTGTCTAAAGATTTTCCAGCGGTATCCCACGCAAAGCAAAATTCTTCAGGAGTAACTAAATTATATCCCTCTGCGCATACGCCAAATCTAGTCTTTTTACCATCACTATCTACTCTTGCAATTCCATAAATTCCTGCATCGTCGCCATCATCCCAAAGAAGCCTACGCTTTTCAACACTAAACCGATTTGGAAATAAACTTAATGCTTCTTGGGCCGTTAATTCTTCATAAAATATATGTCCCAATCTATGCCAACAATCTTTTTGGAAACTCGCAAAAAGATATTCCATATTTTCATCTTGTGCTAGATCGTGCGACATTTTTGTTTAACCTTTCTTCATCAGCATATTTCCATTTATAATTTCCAGCAGTTTTTCTTTTGTTTTTACAGCAACTTGAAATACTACCACTGTCTATTCCAGTGTTAACTACCGCTTCGGCCTGACAACTCCACTCTTTAATTATTTCGTTTGTATTTCTATCTATTTGATAAATTCTTCTATCAACAAAATTTGTGCGGTTTTTTAATTCATTCGTACTTTCGTCAAAATATTTCCATTTATATTCATGATATGTTTTTAATTTTCCATTGCAACACGCATGTATACCACTTTTAGGTATATGCAGAGCCATTGACACTTCGACTAGATTGTTCCATATTTTTATTACAACATCAGTATCTTTATCTAGTTGACAAATTTTTCTCTGCCTATTTAAATTATTTCTACGCCTTACTTCATCTAACTTCTTAGCTCCTTCTTCTGAGATTACTAATTTACACCCCCTATTAGAAGAAGCTATTTTACGTAAATTATAGCCATAGTTAGAATTAGAAGAATTATATCTATCTATCCAATATTGTTCGCGTTCATCAAATAAATTTTCATCATAGATTCTTTCTAATAAAGATATATTAAACGCGTCTATTCCATAGCGATTTATTGCATTATATAAATAATGCAAACTTCCATTATGTTTTATATGGGCATTAATTCTTTTATATAAGTTTTTAGATTGTCCAACATATCGTTTACCACTTTCAATATGCTGTATACAATATATACCAGCAAACTTCCATTGTTTCCAATCCTCATTCATCGGCGTTCTCCAGTTTTATAGAGAGCGCCCGCGCCTTTTCTCTAACTAGCAGTTCAATAACACTGGCTTGACTAATACCGAGAAGTACCGATAACGAACGTAAAAGCTCTTTACATTCGGCAGATAGTGTGAAGCTTGTCTTTTGTTTTTTCATAACTTCATACTACCATACTTTACGGTATTTGTCAAGCCTTTTAGAGAAATATTACGATTTAGCCGCTATCCAATTTAGACATAACGTTTTTACAGTTGTTCTCCATACTTTCTCAGCAGCATTACATCGTGCCAATCATCAACTCTGCTATCATCATATTCATCATCATCTTCAAATGCCAAGATATGCTCTTTCACATCTTCAACATCATTACGAAGTTCTTCAAGTTTTATGCGAACGTTGCGAAGTTCATTGTATTCCTCTTGAAGATTATACAAAATATCAATAGCAATTTGAAATTCGATTTGAACATTTTCAAGCTCAGAGAGCTTATTACAACGCAGCATATTATTCCTCAAACTGAATCTTATTCAATTGGCTTAGTGTTAATTTTAGTTCATATGGAATATGCTTTCTGCCAAACTTGAATACAACAGCATCCACGGCTTTTTGTAGCAGAGCATCTTGTTTATCGTAATCGTCTGGATAATTAATTTCCAGTAATGCTTCGATAACATCGTACAGTGCATATACTGTTTTGCTGTGCATTTTACTTATCCCACTTCCAGTATACAAATCCATTATTGGTTGCATTTCCACGTACTGTTACCGTCTTGCCTTCATATGATCGAAACCATGTACAG
>CAYLVC010000429.1:0-2659 GCA_964387005.1 uncultured Dehalococcoidales bacterium
TGATGCCGACGGCGCACGCATGAATATGAAGTCAACCCCGGTGGGCGACAGGCTTTCCGCCGGAGGTACTCTGTTCCTGGAAATTACTCCGGGTTTTGAGGGTTACTATGCGCAGTTGCCGGTCATACTGCCGGTTGTCTATCCCGCTCCCCACCTGAAGAAAATAGCAGCCGTCTGGAAACAGTCCATCCAGGCAGGCATAGATATGCTTAAACCCGGCACCAGGGTCTCCGATCTCTACAGCGTCATGCTGAACAAAGTCCTGGAGGGCGGTTATGTTTCACCTTTCAGGCCGGGACATGCCATCGGACTGGATGCTATCGATTTCTGGTCTATTACAGACTCCAATGATACCCTTCTTCAGCCCGGCATGACCCTGGCGCTGCACCCCTGCGTCCTGCAAAAAGCCGGGGGAGACGGCATCGGCATGGGATACACATACTTAATCACCGAAACAGGGGCGGAAAGATTCAGCCGGGTGGATTTATTCAAGTTATTTTAACGATTAATCTGCCTTTTCTGATTCTACCCTCCTTACATCGGACTGAGGCTAGTACGCGCTTTGCATTCTGGCTTCTTAGTTTCTATTACATTAAAAAAACAAAGTACTACAAGAGAATTCAACCGGAAGTGCAACGAAGAATTATTTCATATCATAATAGCACTCATTAAAAACGTCATTGCGAGGCTTCGAAATCCCCTCCGAAGCAATCAAAGGCCGCTATGACAAAAACTGTCTGGAAAGAAGATTTCAGCCCGGAATTAGAAATAAACTCGTTATATTGCTCTAATATGACATTTAGATTGCTTCAGAGGATAAAAGGTCTTTCGCAATGACGTATTATGTGTTTTGCCTCAAAATTCCGCTATTCCCCAAGTCAAATTGTTTTTGCATTACTGTTGACTGATTTTAAGCGTCTACAACAGTTCTGCTGCACTCTGGATAATCGTATAATAATCAAGTATCACATTATTCCCGCACAAATTCCCGCCCGGACTGGTAAGCCTTTTCCAGTTCTTCGGGGTGTTTCAAGATGTCGCCGCGGGCGTCTATTCCTGGTATCAGGAGGTCTCCGGCATAGGCCACATCGATCATCCTGAAAATGTTCTTGACCGTTACAAGCTCGGCCTCAAAGAGGTTGGGAATGGTGCGGCGGCCTCCTACCGAAATGAAAAAACCTTTGCGCGGACGGGCATCCCCCAGCGGGGGGATTTTTAAAATATATTTACGCGCCCAGAGTGCCTGGCAGCGGTCAATCAGGGCTTTAAGCTGAGCCGTGACGCTCATAAACTGCAAGGGAGAGGCCATGACAATGCGGTCGGAGGACTCCATCTCCTGGTAGACGGTCTGCATATCATCCTTGACCCGGCAAATGCCTTTTTCATAGCAGGCGTCGCAATGCATGCAGCCGGAAATTTTAAGATTACAGGCGAAGAGGGTCTTCACTTCAGCCCCCTCTGCGGCCGCCCCCTGCAAAAAACGCTCCAGCAGCGTGTCGGTATTGCCTCCCCTGCGCGGACTTCCACCAATGCCCAGTACTTTCATAAAAGCTCCTTTTCCACCTCGGTCAGCACCTCTTTTTCCCTGGCCTGCATGGCAGGCTCCATCTCCACCTTTTCATGATCATAACCCAGGATGTGCAAAACCCCGTGTATGATCAGGACGGCCATTTCGCGCTTTATGGAATGCCCCTTTTCCGCGGCCTGGACCAGCGCCTGGGGATACGAGATAATCACCTCACCCAGGTGTACGATACCGTCGGGCGGTCCGATAAAACCCTCCTGGTCTTCATCCTCTTTTTGTTCCGACATGGCAAAGGACAGTACGTCCGTGGGTTTGTCCTGACCGCGGTAGTCACGGTTAAGCTCCTGTATCCTTTCCTGGCCGGTGATCACCAGGCTGATTTCAACCTCGGGCGGGACATCCTCCAAGACCAGCGGTTTTTCGATAACCTTCTGCAGCCATTCAGCTTCCGGCTCAATCTCCAGTCCATCTTCGATAAGAACATTTATTTCCATTTCTCACCTTATATTTTATTATATCAATATTTCCTGGCACAGGAATTCAGCGCTTCCTCCGTGGCCTGGTCCAGCATTGCCCATAGCCTGTCCAGCCAGTCCAGGTGTTCGGACTTCATCAGGCATGAGCGCAGGCAGGTCACGTAATCGTTGTCAAAACTGACCTCTTTCCATTTATCCCTCAGCAGGCGCACGGGGTACCTGAAAGTGGCCAGATGCAGATTTCGCCTGGCGGCAGCCTCGAAAATTTCCTGTGAAAGCCGGGAAATCTCGCTTCCGCTGGCAGCCCGGGGCGCCCAGATTACAATATCCAGCTCGGGGTCGATTATGGTCTGAAAACGGTTGTCTGTTTTTATTTTCCGATAGAATTCCAGGGCGGCTTCCCTTGACCTGGCCAGACCGGCGGCAAATTCCCCTCCGCGCGTCATGGGCAGGAGCTTCTGGGTGGCCCATAGCGCCACCGCCGCAGCCCCGGGGCGCGAACACTCCAGGCTGATCTCGCCCAGGTGCAGCTCACTGGAACTGAAATAGGTGTAAGGTGAATCATGCTTGTAAAGGATTCCCACTGAAGGGTCGCGGAACAGCACGCAGCCGCAGCCGTAGGGCTGAAGCCCGTGCTTGTGCGGATCAACCACAATAG
>CAYLVC010000430.1:0-2657 GCA_964387005.1 uncultured Dehalococcoidales bacterium
CTGGTAGTCGTCAAAGGCGGTTTCGTTTTTGCAGGCGAAGGCGGCATAGCCTGGGAAGCAGGAGGAGCAGGCTTCGGTCCGCTGGGGATTGGTCTGCCCGTGGTAGACGGCGGTGCGGGTTCCTCTGAGGTCATGAGGGACGGTTGAGCTTCGGTGGTGGGTAGAAGGGTGGTAGATTGACCGGCTGCTGGCGCAGTGCTTGTTTCATTGGTCATATTGCCGCAAGAGGCAAGAAAAAGGGCGGGTATGAGCACTAAAAAGATAAACAGGTACTTCAAGTTATACTCCAGTTCTTGTTTCCGGCTCCTGACCGGCACTGTACCAGGCAGGAGAGTAAGCAGGGTTCAAGCCTGACAATTCTATTATAGTGGTTACATGCCCGGATGCAAGTACACGCCGGTCCGTTTTGGTGTTATTTGTTTCTGTCAGGCGTTATCCGAAAGGAAATAGAGGCCTTGAATTTTATTTTTTGTTTAGGTTGTAGACAACAGGTTTTTACACGTACAGCAACTTGATCTTACCATGATCTGACTATCTGACTTCCGGTTTGACAGGATCGATAACGATCATTCATAATTGGCTCACAAAACGTTCTCCATCTCCTCGGGTGAGATCAAAATCAGATGTTCGGGGACTTTCATAATCAGGTATCAATAAATCCGATTAACACAATATGGAGGAAGAAATGGACTTGGGACTGAAAGGCAAGACAGCCATAGTGACAGGTACGGGCAGCCAGATCGGATTCGGCAGGGGAATAGCCTGCTACCTGGCTAAAGAGGGCTGCGACGTTATTTGCGTGGACGTGGATCTTGAGGGTGCTCAGAAGACGGCTGACGAGGTCAGGGCTGCGGGACGCAAATCAATAGCACTCAAAGTTGATATTACCCGGAAGGTGGAGATTGAAGCAGCCGTCAAGCAGTCCCTCATAGAGTTCGGCAAGGTTGACATACTGGTCAACTGCGCCGGGCGGGCCAGCGGCATAAGGCCTTTCGTGGAGAGTACACCGGAGGACTGGGCCATAGATATTGACATCAATTTCAGGGGCACGATGCAATTCATGCATGCCATTCTGCCGCATATGCTTCAGCGTGGCTATGGCAAGATCGTTAATTTTTCCACCCATGCAGCCAATCAGCCAACAGGGCTGGCAGGCGCGGGGCCTTATTGCGCCGCCAAGGCCGGGGTTGTTATGCTCAGCAGGACAGTGGCGGGCGAAGTCGGTCCAGCCGGCATCAACATCAATGTAGTAGCACCCGGACCGGGAGCAACCAATTTTCACCGGGTAAGCGGGGCTGGTCCCGACATGGTCAATCTGGTAGATAACCTGGCAAAGATCGGCAAGGCGGTGCTGCCTGAGGATATTGCTTATACCGTGGCCTTCCTGGTCTCGGATGTATCAAAGAAGCTCTCGGGTCAGGTTCTGGAGGTCTCGGCTCCGCTGGGCAGGTCTGCCGGGGGCGGCAGGTAGGCCGGGAGCATTTGAACTGGTATCGTTACACAGGTAAAATAAGTTAGAGGGCGTTATTGCCCGCTGATACTTTATTGTGCCCCGAAAGTGGATAAGAAGGGAGATAGCGACTCATGTTCAAATGCACAGTTCACATGTACGGACTGCCCCATGAAATAACCCATCTGCGAGCGGTGGAAATCAACGTGAATGAAGGGGCCGGAATGGCCGAAATCGTGGCTGCCATGAAAAGTCAGGTGCCTTCGCTGGAAGGACCCGTCATCCGCACAGGTGAAAACCGGCTGGAAGAGGACTTTAAGTTCAACATAAACGGCCGGTTTTATTTTGATGGAATGGATTTTCAGCTTCAACCGGGTGACCGCATTGCCTTGCTGACACCGGCAACGGGAGGGTAAAGATAATACTATTTCAGGTGGCGCTGCCGGCATCGTGAAAAGTAGTACGAGCATAAAATCCATTGATAAACAAGTCTAACTGGAAAATCCTTCTCCCTTGTATATTTTATTTTCGTTTGTTTGAGTAAGTACCTGTTTCGGATGGGCGAGGCGCTCAGGCGAAAGAAGGAGGACTGATCTCCATGTTTGATTGGGATGCCATTGTGGTAGGTGGAGGGCCGGCCGGATTAACGGCGGGACTTTATTTAAGCCGGGCAAATTTCCGTACTCTGCTGATAGAGGAAGACAGTTTCGGCGGAAAAATCAAGAACCTGGAATGCATTGAGAATTACCCGGGATATTCCGGAGGGGTAGCCGGAGCAGCCCTTTCAAATGAAATGCAAGCCCAGGCTGAGAAGTATGGATTGAGGTCGGAAATAGCCCGGGTCTCGGGAATAGAGCTTTTTTCCGATTGCATGTGGGTCAATTGCGCGGACGGCAGGGGCTATACCACAGGGGTTATAGTTGTAGCCGGAGGCTCACGCTGGAAAAAGCTGAATGTGCCGGGAGAGGACAGGCTTGCAGGGAAAGGTGTTTTTACCTGTGCCTTCTGTGACGGAGGGCAGTATTCGGGCAAGGTAGTGGCGGTCTGCGGTGGGGGCGATTCCGGTGTAACCGAGGCCCTGTATATGGGCAAGATCGCTTCCAGCGTGGTGTTGATAGAAGCCATGCCTGAGCTGACGGCCACAGCCGTATTGAAGGAGAGGCTGGCAGCCAATCCCACAATCAGCGTTCGCTGCGGTCTTAAAGTG
>CAYLVC010000431.1:0-2651 GCA_964387005.1 uncultured Dehalococcoidales bacterium
GGATTGATCCACATTGTCTGATAGGCATATCCATCCGGACCGGTTACCTTACAGGTCCGGATCTCCCTTAACCACTCTATATCATCATGCTGGGAATGGACTCTCCACCGTGGATGGTTGCTTAAACATAGATAAGGATATTTTTTAGCCCTTTCCCCTCCGATTCTTTCATCATGAGACCACCCCGGACCGCCTTCCACCCAGTGGGGCACCGGCGGTCTTTCCTCATCTTCCGGAAAATGATCTGCCAGCCGCTGGGAATAAAATTCCAGCTTCCCGCTGGGGGTTGTAAGGGGATATTTCTCCGGATCATCGGCGAAGTTACGCAGTCCGATCTCGTGCTTTTTCCAGTCCGGGTCATTTGGAATAACATAATGGCCTTTTTCTTTAAACTCTTCCCAGCTTATCAGGTCCTTTACTCCGCAGGTATCGAAACCCAGCTTGATCCAGTCATCGACACTGCGGCCCTGGGTGTATTCCTCCAAAAGTCCTAATTTTTCAGCAATTGCACAGACCGCCTCATAATCGCTTTTACATTCACCCCTGGATTCAATGCATTTGGGATCAAGATACAGAGTGCCGAATTCAGCCGTATAGTTGTCGACGCCTATATCATCAGTTTCAAACTTGGTATTGCCGGGCAGAATAATATCGGCAAAAATGCAATCATTTTCCAGCCAGGGATGCTGGGCCAGCATAAACTCAATCTTCGGATTTTGATAGGCTCTGGCAATATAGTTAGGATCATTCCAGCAGGTCATCATGGCCGGGGTATCCGTCCAGATCATGTGGACCTCCGGACAACCATCAGCCGGATATTTAAAGGGAACAAACTGGTCCTCGGTCGTCATTCTGCACAATGTTGTACCATACCATTTTAGCGGAGGATTATTGATAGCTTCATGGATCAGGGTCTTGGGGATTATTTGTTTGGGCAAATTACTGCCCACTACGGCGAAACCACGGTTAGCCTCCACCAGGTCCGGATACACCAGATGACGGGGCACCGGAATGGCATTGCCAAAACTCCACCTCGGAGGATCGTTATTGCTCATGAGACCCCATTCAATCGTGGTAAACATGTGGCGGCCAGGCTTACCCATGCCCTGCATTCCCAGCAGGCAGACTTCCATCCGCATATTCTCAGTCGCATAAGGCCCTCTGGCCATGTTGCCGCCGTTGGCGTGAGAGGTAACGGTATTGGTGGAAGCCCAGGTTTTTGCCAGGGCTTTAATTATCCTGGCCGGGATAGCTGTCTTTTTAGAAGCCCACATGGGTGTTTTGGGAATACCATCCTCTTTCCCTAAAACATAGTCGCTGAATTTATCAAATCCTGTTACGTGGGTACTGACATACTCCTTATCATATGTCCCCAGGGTAATCCATTGATATGCAATAGCCAGATACAGTGCAGCATCGGTATTGGGCAGGACGGGTATCCATTTATCGGCATGGACAGCGGCGCCGTAGTTCAAATCAGGGCATATAAAGATCTGTTTTATGCCTAAGTCAGTAAACCAGTACAGTAACCGGCTGATTGTCTGGCCACCCCAACCCCAGGGAGTAGTTTCCGGGTCCGAGCCTATATGAAGTATCATACCGGTGTGCTCGGCAATATCCGGGACGATGTTGGACTGGTAAGCCTGTTTTCCCACACATTCACAGCCCCAAACATGTTTGGCCCCCCAATACCAGCCTTCCCAGCTATCCGGGTTGCGGGTTTGCTGAGTGTATCCGCCCAGAAGACCTAAAAGACGGCGCTGACAACCATGAGCGGCATGTACCACCTTGGTCTCACCGTGACCGTCGGCCTGGGAAAGAATGGCATAAGGGCCGTATTTCTTGATGATCCTTTTCAGTTCTCCGGCGATGATATTAGTGGCCTCATCCCAGGAGATGCGGGCATACTTGCTTATTCCTCTGTTCTGCGGGTTTCTATTGCCTTCAGGGTCCCAATCTACACGCTTCAAAGGATACAATATGCGGTTGGGTGAGTTAACGCGGTTCTTATAAGCCAGTGTAAACGGCGGGACCAGCGATTTCATACTGGCTTCAAATACCTTACCTTTAGCTTCGATCTTCCAGGGTTCACGATCATACTTCCAGTCAAAATGAAACGGGCGAATCCGGATAATCTTGTTATTTTGAACATCAACCTGAACGACATTCGAATCTTCGGTAACTCCTGAGCCGGAAAGGCCCTTTACGACTGTTTTTCCCTTATCCATTTTCAGGATACTCCTTTCCTGGTGTCTTTCTTTTTATTATACCTTATCGAATTACATTTGCTTCATCCTTTTTCCGCCATTATTTTCTGGGCGTTGCCCTGCTGCGAAAGGATGGAACCCGAAGCCAGTCGAAAACCCATCCCATAACAGCAGAGTATTTGTTATTTTCCCCTTAATAAGAGCGGCTGGCATTAACCAGGTGAAAAGCAGTATCACCAGCCCGTCAATGCCAAACATCTCTATCAGGATACCGTTAACGACCTGTCTGCCATGACTCTTCCTGCAAAAAATACCTTGCTCGCCCCAGCAATTTGACGAGGCAATGAGGCACAGCGACATTCGCCAGTTAATCCATCTGGCTGGAGCAACAACCAACCTTCCAGCCGGTTGTTGCATCCATTCCATGACGCTGGTTTTCCCTGT
>CAYLVC010000432.1:0-2639 GCA_964387005.1 uncultured Dehalococcoidales bacterium
TAATAGCTGAGTTTCGCAATTGGCGATTATTTTTATTCAGTTCGCAAATTGGGGAAAGCCGGGAGGCTAAAGGCAGGGTTATGACTATGTTCGATAGTTTTCTCACCGCAATACACCATAAATTGAGATCGGTTCTCAGTACCGGGGAACGATTGTTTAAGATAATGTCACCCGCTATAATCAGATTTAGTGAACCAGGCTGCTGAATATTGAATGATGGATATAAAGAAAGGACGCACTTATGATTTTTTATTTCACGGCCACAGGCAACTCGCTGTACGCGGCACAAAAGATAGCGGAAGCAACCAGCGACAGCCTCGTGTCTATTGGCAGGGCTTTAAGAGAGGAAGCATACGAATACGATATCACGGGTGAAGAATATCTCGGATTTGTTGTGCCGACCTTTGCAGGTACGCTGCCCGGGGCAGCAGGCTTGTTCCTCGAAAGGCTTACGCTTAAAGGTTATTCAAACCAGTTCGTCTACGGGGTCTTCACCTGTGGAGCAAGTACCGGCTTCGAGTCAGCGGCTCTTTACGCCATGCTGAAAGCCAAAGGCATCTCTTTTGCCGGCTCCTTCGACCTCGTTATGCCGGACAACTTTATTGTATGGTCAGACGTTCCCTCTCAAGCCAGACTGGATGCCATTTTAAAGAACGCAGACAGACAGCTTGAGGGAATCTGTACGTCAATAAAAGCTAAAAAGCCCGGCAGACTCGATACCAGGACCCCCCAGGACCTCTATATGAAGTTAGCGCAATTCAGCACCTCCCAAAAAACGAGCAAGCTATCCGCGGACGAGAAATGTACATCCTGCGGCCTGTGCGCGGACATATGCCCGATGCGCTGTATCAAATTGGACAACAGCGGTCGCCCCCTCTGGGAGGGTACGTGCACTATGTGTTTGGCCTGTCTCCACCGCTGCCCTGCAAATGCTGTCCAATTTGGCAGCGACACCCAGAAAAAGGGGCGATATGTCAATCCGAGGGTCAAGTTATAGTATTGAGCAGCTTGAGTCACAAAAAGCCGTCAGGCACACCTGGGGAAGGTGTGCCTGACGGCGAAATGAGGACCAGGGCTGTGTGGACTCTAATAGCGGTTCAGGTAGTTGAGAATATCCAGCTCCTGGCCCAGTGAGTCATCGTTTATATCATCCATCTCGTCTTCGAAATAGTCAGCAAAATCCCTGAACAGGCTCTTATAGGAAGAAGAGACGGTTAGCGGCAGTGACTGCCTTTCCCACTGGCTGCGGTATTCATCCGGAATGATGATGCCCGTGTCTTCCCTCACGCAGGGCTGCCACGGCTGGCCGTAATGAAGGTGCGACCGTTCGTCTATCATCCAGTTCTTGAGAAGTGCGGCGTAGCGGCTTAACAGGATCCCCTTCCTGATGCCGTTGTTGTCGAAATACTCGGGCTGCTGTGATTCCAGGTAGATGGTCTGGGTATCGCCGTCCGTTCTGCCGTTGCGGTCTTCATAGCTGGTCTTGAGATAGACCTTTTCTTCGTATGAACCGGAGGTCTTCCTGAGTTTGAGCAGTACCAGTCCTCCCTTGACCGCCCCGCTTTCATCGCTTTTGGAGGCAAAGAGGGTGTTTATTTTCATCAGGCTGCCGCTGGCCTCGTCGGCTTCGGGGCTGCCGAAAACCCTGTCGATTCTCCAGCCTTTTGATTCGAATTTCAGCTCCAGGTCGAAGATCAGCGGGGTAACCATGTAGTCAAACTGCTCTTCCACCCTGGCCCTGAACTCTCCGGGTGAGTGAACGGAGTAGTAGTTGGCGCCTTTTGTTTTGGTAATCTCTTCGATTAGACCGGTATTGAAGTCCACGCCGACGCCGATAAAGGTGGTGTATATGCGGGATTCGGCTGAATTGCGGACGTTGTAGATCAGGCCGGAGCGGGAAATATCCCCGGTATTGGGCTGGGCGTCGGTGAGTATCATGATCCGGTTTTCGTATTCATAGCTGTTATTTTCGTAAAGATCGTTTAACTGCCTAAGGGCCAGGTCCATGCCGGCATCCAGGTTGGTGCTGCCCCCGGCGTTTATATCCAACACATGGTTTTTAACATCCCGCATGTCGCTCCGGCTGACCAGTCCCATGGGTTTTTCCAGGCGGGCATTGTTGTTGAATGTGACTATGGCAAAGCGGTCATCGTCTTTCAACTGGTCCAGTATGCTGACGATGCACTGGGTGGAGCTGCGTATCTTGTTAAGCCGGTCCAGGCCTTCTTCGGCATAGCTGTTGACCCTGCGGCCGTAGCGGTCATAATAGTACTCGTAATAGTAATCACTCATAGAGCCGGAGTTGTCCAGCACGATTACCAGGTTCAGTTTCTTTCGGGCGAAATCGCTTTCTTTCATTCCGGAGTTAAGGCCTACGGAAAGGTAATATTCGCTTTGCCTGGAGACCGGATCGCGGGTGACGGAAAAGCTGTATGAAGGGCTGTAGAGTTTGTTGGTGGGTTCGGAATTGCCGGTATCGAAATAATAGTCATAGAAAAGTCCCTCGTAGGTGACGTCCGTGGGCAGGGGAAGATAGGAGTTCTTGATATTTTCGCGGAAGTTCTGGATATCCTTGGCACCGCCGGCGGAAAGGCCGATGTTACCCGGTGACTGGGCCGGGGCTCCCGCTCCCCCTCCCC
>CAYLVC010000433.1:0-2630 GCA_964387005.1 uncultured Dehalococcoidales bacterium
TTTATAATGCACTGGGAATACCCCTGGCGGCCGGGGTGTTTTATTCATTGCTGGGGTGGAAGCTCAATCCCATGTTCGCCGCCGCTGCCATGAGCCTGAGCTCGGTTTTTGTAGTTACCAATGCCTTGAGATTGAGGTTTTTCAGGGCAAAGCGTAGCTTGTCTCGTCTCTCTTGACGCCGAGGTTTTGAAATGGTGCTGTTATTGGATAAATAGGCGGGAAGTTATAAATCTGTCCTCAACTGGAGGCTGGAGACAACTACTGATAACTAAATAAATAACAGATCAGGATGAAGGAGGTTGAAGTATGAAAAAGTTAATTGCCATCGACGGAATGCACTGTGCCCACTGCCAGGCTAAAGCCGAGAAAGCCCTGAATGCTATCCAGGGCGTGAAAGCCAGTGTTGATTTGAAGAAAAAAACAGCCGTGGTTGACCTGGAAAAGGAAATTGACGATCAAGTACTGAAAAAGGCTATCAGCGATGCAGGGTTTGAAGTGGTCTCAATAACAGAAAAGAAGGGGCTGTTTGGCAGGTAAAGCCGGGGACAGAATATCCGGAGGAAGGACTATGAAAGCCGATAAGACCAGGGTAACCCGTCTTTTAAAAACCGCCAGAGGGCAGCTTGACGGATTGCTTAGAATGGTGGAAGAGGACCGCTATTGCATCGATATTTCCGTTCAGTTGATGGCCACACAGGCGATACTGCGCAATATCAACCGGGAGGTGCTTCATGACCACCTGGGAAGCTGCGTTGAAGAAGCCTTTAAAGAGGGCGATGCCCGGCAAAAAATAGAAGAAATAATGAAAGTAATTGACCAGCTTTCCAGGTAGCCGGCAAATGAATGATACCCTCATTTCAATAGCAGCCCAATATTACGGCGCTCCGTTATTCACGGTAGCCGCAGGTTTAACAGCGGACCTGGCCCGGATTGCCGCCTGGGCAGCTACCAGCTTGGCTAAAGGAATGCGGAACGGGCTGCAGCTGACGTAGTCTACCCCTGTATTGTGCAGGTAGGTAATCGTACGGGGGTCTCCCGCCTGCTCTCCGCAGACCCCGATCTCAATCTCTTTTTTAGCCCGCCTGGCCCAGAAAATGGCAGTCTCCATGAGCCTGCCCACACCTTTGACGTCCAGTACTGAAAAGGGATTGTCCTGCAAGATGCCTTTTTGCAGGTAGATCGTCAGGAATTTCTTCTCTGCATCTTCACGGCTGAAGGAAAAGACCGCCTGGGTAAGATCGTTCGTGCCGAAAGAGAAAAAGTCCACATCTTCTGCCAGATGTCCCGCCCGCATGCAGGCCCGGACGGTTTCCATCATTACGCCGAACTTGATGCTCGATCCCTCCATCATTTTTCGAACTGACAGCGCTTCCTGGGTGGTGATAACCTGGGGTACCATTATCGAGACATCGGACGGAACTTCGATCATCGCTTCCTTGATGGCCCTGATCTGCATTTTGTACAGCTCGGGGGTGGTCACCGCCAGCCTCACACCACGGTGTCCCAGCATGGGATTGGTCTCCTTAAGTTCAGCAATTTTGTTCCTTACAACAGGATCGCTGACTTCCTGCTCCGGTGGTAAAAACTCATGCAGCGGAATATCCAGTAAACGGATAATGACAGGCAAACCGTCCAGTTCCCTGAATAGTGCCGTAAAATCGGATGTTTGCAGCTTTCGCAGGCGTTCAATGGCTGCATTGCGCTGTTTTTCATCCTCTGCCAGGATAAACTCCCTTATTGCCGTAAGTCTCTCCGGAGCGTTGAACATGCGTTCGGTGCGGCAGAGCCCGATTCCTTCCGCTCCGAACATTTTAGCCTGGGCCAGCATCTCGGGAGTTTCGGCATTAGCCCGCACCCCGAGCCGTTTGAATCCGTCAGCCAGTTTCATCAATTCCTTGAGCTGGGATGTAAATTTGGCCTCGGCCAGGGGCAAAGTCCCTCGATAGACCAGGCCGGTGCTTCCGTCAATTGTGATTTCATCGCCTTCCCTGATTATTTCTTGACCGGCGGTAAAGTGTTTCAGATTCAAATCCACGTTTATTCCCTCTGCTCCGCAGATACAGGGTTTGCCCATTGCCCGCGTCACCACGGCGGCATGAGAAGTCAGCCCGCCTTTTTGTGTCAATACTCCCACCGCCATGGCCACACCCCGGATATCGTCCGGGCTGGTCTCAGGACGGACCAGTATTACGCTGATGCCTCTCCTGCCCTGTTCCTGGGCTTCTTCGGCATTAAAGCAGACCTTTCCGACTGCTGCCCCGGGCGCAGCCGCCAGTCCCCTGGCAACAGGAAGGGTAGTGATGGCGCCTTCAAGCTGTTTGTGCAGCATTCCTTTAATATCATCAGCCGTTACGCGCAATATTGCTTCTTCAGGCGTAATCAGACCTTCGACTATCATATCCATGGCGATTTTTATGGCTGCTCTGCCGGTCCTTTTGCCGTTGCGGGTCTGTAAAATGTAAAGGGTTCCGGATTCTACGGTGAACTCGATGTCCTGCATGTCATAAAAATGTTCTTCCAGGCGCTGAGCGATTTTGTCCAGCTCGGAATACATTTGCGGCATAACATCTTTTAGTTTGGATATAGTTTCCGGTGTGCGTGCTCCGGATACCAGGTCTTCCCCCTGGGCT
>CAYLVC010000434.1:0-2619 GCA_964387005.1 uncultured Dehalococcoidales bacterium
CGATCTGCTGCTTGAGGCGTTCCATGAGCTCATCCAGGGTCCGGGGCGGGTCCGGGCCAAAGTACTTCCCGTATTTTTCCATAAATCCGGCAAAATCCGGCTCTTTTCCCCTGAGACGGTCTTCCAGCATCTCATTCAGGGCTTTAAACATCTCCCTCATTTCGGCAATGGCAGCGGGATCCAGGTTTTTCAGGCTCCGGCTCAATTCGCCGGCATAGGTATCCATGGTCCGCTTCTTGAGCATATCGACCAATTCCTGGAACTTGCGCCGGGCTTCTTCGTCCATGAAATCATAATTATAGAGGTCCTTGACCCTGCCCCCCACGCTTTCGGGGAGGTTGTCCAGTTTTTGAAGGTTGTCAGCGGCCTTCTCTTCCATGGACTGGACGATCTTCTGCACCGTCTCCGGAGGAAGTCCGGCTGGGCCCTGCTGAGCTTTTTGCCTGATTTCATCAAGCTTTTTCTGAATCCCGTCCCGTTCCGTTTTGATGACATCCTCCAGGGCCTTGCGGACATCCTCCATGATTGAGTCCAGGTTGAAGCGGTTAAGCTGGTTCTGCTTTTTTTCTCTCAAGCGGCGCAGCAGGTCTTTCAGGGTCGGCATCGGACGGTTATGCGAGTCCCTCAAGCGGGAATTCTGCATCCGCCAGAGGGCTTCTCTCAAGTTGCCGTCGGCCATCAGACTTTTGCTTAGATGATCCATCAGCTTTTCCGGATCGAAGGCAAAAGGCTCGCTGCCATCCCATTTAAAATACTTATAGGTTGCCATTTTTTATCCCATAAACATACTTGCCGGGAAGCCTGGTCTTGCTGAGGCGTTTATTCAGGTAGAGACCTTCCAGGATGAACTCCAGGGCTGAGGCCGTGACTTCCGGGCGGCGGACGTCACCCAGGGTAGCAAATGAGCGTTCGATGCCGGGAATTTTTTTCAGCATATCCAGGTAGAACTGGTTGTGCAGCATATCCGAGACTTCGACGCTCAGGCCATTCTGGAAGACCTCGATGACCGGGTCCAGGGCGTTGATGGAGCAGTAATGGTTGAAGACCTTCTGGACGGCCTTCTGGATAAGGGTATCGAAGAAGCCGGGGCCCCTGGCATCGTCGAAGCTGCCTTCCATCTCTATCTTGCCTTCGGTTGAGGAGTGGATATAGGGCATATCGCTGATGCGGGGCACGGCGACTTTTTCCTTGAGGACAACCGCCCGCCTGACGGCATTGGCGATTACCGTTTCATAGTTGGCAATGGTGACTCTGACGCTGACCCCGGAATTCTGGTTGATGTCCGGGCTTTTGCGGGCAAGATGGGTAATTTCAGCCACGATTTCCCGTATAAAGTCCGGTACAAGCACCTCTATCCTGCCGTTATCGAAATGCTTGCGCTCGGCTTCCATGATGGATATTTCTTCAGCCGGAGTCAGGGGGTAATGGGTGCGCACCTGGGCTCCGAAGCGGTCTTTCAGGGGTGTGATGATGCGCCCCCGGTTGGTATAGTCCTCCGGGTTGGCGCTGGCAACCAGGAAAATATCCAGGGGCAGCCTGACGCGGTAACCCCTGATCTGGACATCCTGTTCCTCCATCAGGTTGAAAAGGCCCACCTGGATCCTTTCGGCCAGGTCCGGAAGCTCGTTGATAGCGAAAATGCCGCGGTTGGTCCTGGGTATCAGGCCGTAATGAATGGTCAGCTCATCGGAAAGATAGCGTCCTTCGGCCACCCTGATGGGGTCGACATCACCGATCAGGTCCCCCATGGTAACATCCGGCGTAGCCAGCTTTTCGCCGAAACGGTCTTCCCTGGAAAGCCAGGCGATTTCGGCGGCATCTCCCTTTTCCCGGACGATATCCCCGCAGCGCCGGCAAATGGGGGCAAAAGGGTTGTCATTGATCTCGCAGCCTTTGATGACGGGGATTCTTTCATCCAGCAGGTTCACCAGATGCCTCATCAGCCTGGACTTGGCCTGCCCGCGTTCTCCCAGGAAAATAATATCCTGCCCGGCGATAAGAGCGTTTTCAATCTGGGGTATAACAGTCAGAGAATACCCGACGATGCCGGGGAAAATCTCCTTTTTAGACTCTATCAGAGACAGCAGGTTATCACGCATTTCCTGGCGCAGGGGACGGACGCGGTAGCCTGATGATTTCAGTTCACCTAAAGTTGACGGAATTGCGGCAGCACTCATAAACACCTCCAGTCTTTGAGGCCATTTTAACACACAGAGTTCATGATTTCATTTTACCCTATATTGGGGTAAAAGGTCAGCCTGTGCGGTTTACGGCTGGAGAGAACGACGCTGCCGTCACAGACTACTTATAATAAATACAGGGAACGAAACTCCTGCGGAAAAATATTTGTTAAGAGGATAAATACCATGACATACAATGATAACCAGGAAAGACGGACGGTTGAAGCCGGGCGACGGCGCAGACCCGATGCCGCACCCCCAGGCGGGAGGGAACGGGCTGAGGCCCCGCGGCGCAGAGAAGACTCCGGCGGAAAGAGCAGCGGAAGCGGTGGAACAAATTCCGGCGGAAATATTTCCGGCGGCAGAAGCGGAATATCCCTCCCTGGAGGCAAAGGCTGCATGGGGGGAGCGGGCATAATCGTGGTGATCCTGATTGTCG
>CAYLVC010000435.1:0-2615 GCA_964387005.1 uncultured Dehalococcoidales bacterium
CGTGCTTCAGGACCGGGCGGACAGAACGTGAACAAGGTGTCCACGGCCGTGCAGCTCCGTTTCACTGCCGCTGCTTCACCTTCTCTGACGGATGATGTACGCCAGCGCCTGATGGTCATTGCCCGCAGCCGTATCACCGAAGATGGTGTACTGATCATAGAGGCCAAACGTTTCCGCAGCCAGGAGGCCAACCGCCAGGATGCTGTCGGACGCCTGGTTGAGCTGATTCGCAGGGCAACTGAAAAACCCCGTGTCCGCCACAAGACCCGGCCTACCCGGGCTTCGAAAGAAAAACGCCTGGAAATCAAACACCGCAGGTCCGGTACCAAAGACCTGCGGCGCTCTGTCTCACATGAAGACGACGGGTAATATTCTTTACAAAGTCACTTCTTTCATTACCTTTTGAACGTTATCTACATTCTCCAGGTCCACAAAAAGTTTGACGGCCTGATCGATTTTTCCCTGGGTCAGCACCCTCAGGGCATTGTGACGGAACTTGGCTGCCAGCTCATCCTGGGTCATGGCCGATTCAGTACCGGACCGCCCGTGAGGATTAAGCTTTTCAGCCTTGAAGGTCTGGCCCCTGGCCTTGACTTCGACTCGGATAGGGTTGGGGGGGCCATCAGTGATGGGCATATGGGAACCTTCCCAGGATACCCTGTCCATGAATTTCCGGATAGAGGGGTTCTTCCAGGTTTCCGGGTCCAGCCAGTCTATACCTACCCTGACCCGGTGGGCGGCCACGGCAAACAGGTAGCGGGCATTGAACTGGGCATCTGCGATTTCATTGAGCTCGGCATTACCGTACAGCGGGTGGTCCATGGGGACCATGGCAGTGGCATGTACGCTTTCGATTTCATCGGGAGTCAGGTTGTATTTGTCCAGTATTTCATTGAAGCAATCAAGCTGGGTATGCCACATCGAACAGCTCGGATAGGGTTTATATTGCATCTTGTAGTTGTACAGCCATGACTTGCCCAGCTCCTCCGTAAGGTGTTTCGGATACCAGTCAAAGTAACCGTTCATATACCAGAAGCCGTTTTCAGGGTCGTCGAGCTGGGTCAAATCACCGGTGTAGCCAGCCTGGGCATAGAGCACCGCGCTCAGGGCGCCTGTGCTCTGGAAGCCGGGAGCGCCGTACTTCAGCGTCCAGCGCTGGCCGGCTGAGCCGTACCTGCCGTGGGTCATGACGATACAAAGATGTCCGGCGATGCCCAGGGCGTGCGCCAGCTGGGTCCGGTCCAGTCCCCAGATCCTACCAGCCCCGGCCGCCGCGCCGAAGTTGGAATAGGCGTTGCCGTGACGCTTGAGATGATGAGGTATGTCTTTAGGTTTGGCTTCTTTGGGATCTATCATCTGCCGCATAGTAGCCCGGGCCAGCCGGGTGGATATCTCCAGGCCGATGGCGGTAGCGAGGATCCATTCCTTGCCGGAAGCGCCGGTATTCTCGGCCATGGTCAGGATAGCCGGCAGGACGTAGGAAGGTTCGTTGCCGCCTGCAATCATGGAAATGTAATCGGGGGTGTACATCAGCTCTCCGTTGATCGTGGTGGCGGTGGACAGTCCCACCTTGAAGCCGCTGCCGATGACCGAGGCATCCGGGGGACCGCCGAATTTTTTCGCCAGTGAGAGGTTGATCTTCCCCTTATCCGTCTGAGTGGCTACCAGGGCACAGCCCACGGAGTCCATCAGGATCATCTTGGTTTCCTGTACAATGGCCGGGGGCAGGTCTTCAAACCTGGCGTTCAGTGCAAAATCGGCATACTGCTGGACAATCGTATCTTGCGGCATTACATTTTCTCTCCTTTTCGCATTTTCTGATCATACCTTTTACCTGGAAGTGCAACCATATTAGTTAATGTACCCTGATTGTACACTACCCCCGTATGCCCTATCAACAGGAGAGTAAGAAAACAGTCGAAGTATCCGGCGGCGGGGAGGATTACCGTATTTCCAAATGGGTGATATAGTTCTTGTCTCCAGGATTGACAAAGAGAATAATAATGAATAAAATTGAAGCATATTGAAAGTGGAGGTTAATAGATGGGGAAGACTATCACCGTTCGCGTAGATGATGATACATATAATAAAATTAAGACCGCAGCGGATTCTGAGAGAAGGACTATTTCCAATTTTATAGAATATGCTGCCCTGGCTTATGTTGAAAATAGCTGTTTTGTTACCAACGAAGAAATGGATGACATCACTCAAGATAAAGATTTGTTAAACGATCTTCAGCGGTCGGTAGAAGATATCAAGGAAGGTAAATATCGCATTGTCGAGTAATTTCCGGATAGCTGAGACCCTGACTTTTCAGAAAAAGATAGAGTCAGGTACTTATAAGCAATATTATTTTAAAATCAAGAAAAATATATATCCGGCGCTGCGGGCCGGTCCTTTCTTTGGGCCGAATATAAAACGGTTGAAAGGTGAGTTTAGATCTATCTATCGGTATCGAATCGGCGACTACCGTGTTTTCTATATGGTTGACTCGCAAAAAAAGATGGTATTTATTTTAGATATCACGCATAGAAAAGATGCTTACCGCTAAGCGGGCAAGCTGGTTGTGCTTTCCTGACCCGGCACATCCAGAGTATGGATGCCAGCAACAGGAC
>CAYLVC010000436.1:0-231 GCA_964387005.1 uncultured Dehalococcoidales bacterium
CAGGCGTTCAATCTCCTTGACCACAAACTGCGCTTCTTCCTGTTCCGTGTAGGTCTCAATGATATTGGTCAGATCACCCTCTGCATTGTGCGTCCAGAGCTGCTTGTGCTTACGCTGCTGATTGGCCTGGATAAGATGTGACGCCGTCTCCAGAATTCTGCCTGTAGAGCGGTAGTTCTGTTCCAGCATAACCACCCTGGCGTCCGGGTAGTCTTTTTCGAAATTGAGGAT
>CAYLVC010000436.1:241-2612 GCA_964387005.1 uncultured Dehalococcoidales bacterium
TATTACTGATCACCGCATAGGCTGAATCAAGAATCTGGCTTGTTGAACGATAATTTTCATCGAGAGTCACCACTTTCGCAGCAGGGTAATCCTGTTCAAAATCGAGAATATTGCGTACATCGGCGAAACGCCAGGAATAGATTGACTGGTCGGGATCGCCCACCACGCAAATATTGCGGTATTTTCCGGCAATATGCTTTACCAGCTCATATTGGGTCTGGTTGGTATCCTGAAACTCATCCACCATAACATGGACGTAACGTTCCTGGTATCTCTTCAAAACCTCCGGGTGAGTGCGAAACAGCTGGACAGTGCGCATCAGCAGATCGTCAAAATCCAGGGCCTGGCTGTCCTGCAGCATTTGTTGATAGCGCTGATAAACACGGCCTACTACCTCATCAAAATAGCTGCGGCTGCTCCCACTGCACTCTTGAGGAGAAATCATGTGGCTTTTCAGTGCGCTGATAGCGGAGAGCACAGCCCTTGGCACGAATTTCTTGGGGTCCAGGTTCAGCTCCTGGAGGCTGCGCTTGATCAGATTCAACTGGTCTTCATCATCATAGATAATAAAACCGGGATCGATATCCAGGGCTTTGCCTTCACGCCTCAAGATACGGGCACAGATAGCGTGAAAGGTGCCCAATGTCAGATCGCTGACAGAGCCGCTGACCAGTTTTTGCAGCCTTTCCACCATTTCCCTGGCCGCTTTGTTGGTAAAAGTCACTGCCAGGATGTGGCGGGGCGATATTCCGCAGGTGTTGATCAGGTAGGCGACTCGCTGGGTAATTACTCTGGTCTTGCCGCTGCCCGGCCCAGCCAGAATCAGCACGGGGCCTTCAATTGTTTCAACGGCTTGTTTTTGAGCGGGGTTCAGTCCTGTTAATATATCCATCAGCCTATTATAACATCGGAACCCGCATTATGGCGATTAGTAAAAGGGGAAAACCCGACAGAAGCGGTCAGCCCTGTAGCTGACCGCTTCAAATTACTTATGAACAGCTTATTCTTTTTTATCTTCTCTGGCAGGCGGAGTTGGAGGCTGTTTCAACATGCCGCCGAAAGCCTGGAGCATTTCGATAGGGAAGGGGAAAATAATGGTGGAACTCTTTTCCGAGGCTATTTCAGTCATGGTCTGCAAATACCGCAACTGCAAAGTAGTAGGCTCTCTGGCAATAATAGCGCCGGCCTGGGCCAATCTTTCGGAAGCCTGGAACTCACCGTCGGCATGAATGATCTTGGCTCTCCTCTCACGTTCGGCTTCAGCCTGGGCAGCCATGGAGCGCCTCATGGTTTCGGGAAGCTCAACATCCTTGATATTGACGGTCGAGACCTTAACGCCCCAGGGTTCGGTATATTCATCAATGATTTTCTGGAGCATCTGATTCAGCTTTTCGCGAGAGGCCAGCAATTCATCAAGCTCGACCTGACCCAGGACATTACGCAGGGTAGTCTGGCAAATCTGAGAAGTCGCCCGGATATGATCCAGCACCTTAACCACCGAATTCTGTGGATCTACTACCCGGAAATAGACCACGGCATTAACTTTAACCGTAACGTTGTCCTTGGTAATAACGTCCTGCGGAGGCACGTCCAGCGTTACCACGCGCAGATCGACCTTCACCATGCGGTCGATAAAGGGAATGATGACGAATATGCCAGGGCCTTTGGCCCCGGTAAGCCGGCCCAGGCGGAAGATAACGCCCCGCTCATATTCCTGGACCACTTTAATAGCAGAAAAACAGAGGATAAGAACAAAAAATATGACAACAACAATAATGACAATAGAGCCGCCCATTTATACCTCCTTATTAATTTTGTCCACGGTAAGTTTCAAGCCGTCGATCCGGGTAATGATCACCTCCTCTCCGGTGTTAATCTTACCGGATTTCGATATGGCCTTCCAGATTTCGCCCTGATAAAACACAGTACCCTCGGGGTCCAGAGTTTCACGAACGACGCCGGTCTTGCCGATCAGATCTTCTCTGCCCGTAGAAGCCTGCCTGTGATAAGTTCCCACGATTTTAAAAACAGCGAAGGCCACGAAACCGGCAATCAATATGACGATAACTGCAATCAACCACCAGTCTACCTGATACAAGGGTGAGCCTCCTTTAAACAAAATCAGCGAGCCTATGATAAATGAGACAATTCCTCCGCCGAAGAACATGCCGAATCCGGAGGTGAAAAATTCAGCCACAAAAAGGCCGAAAGCCAGAAGTATCAATAGAACGCCCGTCCAGTTAACAGGCAGCATCCCCAGGGAATAGAAAGCCAGCAATAAACAGAGTGCCCCGATTATTCCGGGAAAAATCAGACCGGGATTAAACAATTCGGCCATTATTCCCAGGGAACCGATGCTCAGCAGTATATA
>CAYLVC010000437.1:0-2595 GCA_964387005.1 uncultured Dehalococcoidales bacterium
TCTCTAATGTTCGTTTAAGCTCTTCTTTTAGAATATTGGCGTTATTTTACTAGAGCGTAAGTCCATTGTCAATAAGAATTAGTTGAAGTTACCTTAAATAATATTGTCCCTTGAACGTACTTCATCTACAATACTGTCAGACCCATGATAATAAGACTATCGATTTAGTATCGATGGTCCGGATTTTCTATGGACTAGGGATATTTAGTGTCCCAAAGCCAGCAATGTCGCAGGGACGGGTCTGAGACCGCGCCCTACCAGGCAACGTCAGCTGTCAGACATAGTCCGGGGGTGTGAACCTTTTTCCTCCCGGAAAGTAAAAGAACATCGTCCATTATTTCACTCACAGGCAGGCACGAACATGCAGATTTCAGAAACACTCAGGATCAGTTCCGATGCACCAGGGGCCAGACTGTTCATGCTGGGCAACGAAGCCATCGCCAGGGGGGCCATCGAAGCCGGCGTAAAGCTGGCCGCCGCCTACCCTGGAACCCCTTCAACGGAGATTGTTGAAACCCTCCTCAGCCTGAAAGAAGACCTGGACATGCAGATCGAATGGTCGGTAAACGAGAAAGTGGCCTTCGGAGCAGCCTTCGGTGCTTCACTCTGCGGCGCCAGGGGACTGGCCGTGATGAAACACGTCGGGATGAACGTGGCACTGGATTCGATTATGACGTCCGCTTATATAGGAAGCGGCGCTTACATCGGAAGCGGCGCTTACACAGGGGCTGCCGGCGGGCTGGTACTGGTAGAGGCGGAAGATCCCGGCCAGTGGAGTTCCCAGAATGAACAGGACAACCGTTTTATGGCCGAAGCGGCCTATCTACCCGTGCTTGAGCCGTCATCCGCTGGGGAAGCCAGGGATATGCTGGTCGAGGCTTTCAGGCTGTCCGAAGAGTTCGGGCAGCCTTTTGTTTTACGCTCCGTCACCAGGATAGGGCATTCCAGAAGCGGCATCACCCTCGGGCCTATATCCCGCACCGGACCGGTAAAAGTCCCCAAATTTGACCCTGACAGGCTGGTGCTGTTGCCGGCGGCGGCACGGAAACACCGCACCTTGATGATAGAAAGAATGCAGAGAATAAAACAGGCGGTCAGCTCCTGGCCTTTCAACCGGCTGAAAATAAACCCCCGCGCCGAACTGGGTGTTGTTGCCTCGGGTATCTCCTTCAGCTATCTCATGGAAGCGCTGCATTGGCTGAAACTGGAAAACCACGTTTCCTGGCTCAAAATCGGGACTCCCTATCCGCTGCCCGAAGTGCCTGCAAAGGAGATACTGGCCTCCTGCCCGCGCCTGCTGGTAGTGGAAGAACTGGAACCCTACCTTGAGACTCGCCTCAAAGCCCTCGCCCAGGAAAACGGCATCAATACTCAAATCCAGGGCAAGGAACTTCTGCCGCTGGCGGGCGAATACAGCGTCCGGATCATTGTTGAAGCCCTTTGCCGTATTTTCGATATGAAAACCCCGGTGGATTTTGAAAAGATCGATCTTCTGGTCAAAGAGAGTGCGCCCCTGCTGCCCTCACGGCCTCCGGCCTTATGCGCGGGATGCCCCCACCGGGCTTCGCACTTTATCATCAAGAGCGTCTGCCAGCGAATCAAAAAGGAGACCGGCGTAGAACCCATCCGTCCTGGTGATATAGGCTGCAACGCCCTGGGTGTCCAGTCGCCTCTGAACGATATAGACCTGGCCACCTGCATGGGGGGCAGTTTCGATCTTTCCAACGGCCTCGCCCGGATGACGGATGTTCCGGTCATCACACACCTGGGCGACTCAACCTTTTTCCATTCCGGCATGGCCCCTATGGTCAATGCGGTTTACAACGGGACAAAAATCACCATGATCGTCATGGACAACCTCACCACCGCCATGACCGGCTCACAGCCCAGCCCGGCCGGCGGAAACAAGGCGGACGGTAAAAACATCCAGCCCATCCGCCCGGAAGAAATCGCCCGGGCCTGCGGCATCCGGTTCACGGCTGTAGTAGACCCTCAGGATATCGAAAGCGGAATAAAGACGCTGGAAGCAGCCGTGAAATTCGAGGGGCCTTCCTTCGTCGTTTTCAGACATCCCTGCGCCATTTTGGAGCAAAGAGAGAAAAGGGCCAGGGGCGAGAAAATCGAACCCTTTAAAATCAATCCTGCAAAATGTCTGGCAAAGGCCGACCCGTACTGCACGGCGGCCTGTCCTCTGCATATCGATGTTAGGGGTTATGTTAAGTTGATAAGCGAAGGAAAATACGCTCAGGCACTCAGCCTGATCAAAGACAAACTGCCTTTTCCCGGCATCATGGGCCGGATCTGCACCCGGCCCTGCGAGCAAAAATGCAAAAGAGGGGCGGTCGACCAGTCCATAGCTATCGCAGCTTTGAAACGCTCCGCCGCTGATTTCGCCGGGGAAGAGGTTGAAGACCAGGCTATTGCTCCGGAGAAACCGGAGAAGGTGGCCATAATCGGCGGAGGGCCCGCCGGATGCATGGCCGCTTACGATCTGCGCCGGGCAGGCTTCCAGGTCACCCTTTTCGAGTCCGCTCCCGCCCTGGGCGGGATGCTCTCAGCCTGCCTTCCCCACTACCGGCTGCCGCCGGAGACGGT
>CAYLVC010000438.1:0-2593 GCA_964387005.1 uncultured Dehalococcoidales bacterium
TCCCCTGTAATTTCCACTGTACGAAAATCAAGGGATAATCATATTCTAGCATCTGGTATTCGGGCTTTCAAAGAGCCGGCTTGAATTCCTGTTTGTGATCATGTTGTTTCGCTAGAATAGGTCATGAACATCATTTCCGGAATCTCAGGCGTTGTTTTGTTCCCTGACTTTTTCACGGTTAATCATATACCTCAACCCGAAAAGAACCAGGATATTAAAAAACAGACCGAAGAGGGCATTAAGCTGATACTGGTAAAAGGCAAATATCTGGGTCAGCAGTATTGATACCAGTATTGCCCTGTGATATAACAGATAAGCTGCCAGCCTGGAACGGGACATATAAATACTGCCTGCAATGATCAAAATTGCCGACATACTGGAAGTAATCAGTTGCGCCCATTCGGCAAAAGGAAGGTCAATATTGCCCCGGTTAATCAGGATAGCCCAGGCCATCAGCAGTGATGCCGCAATGATTCCCGCCGTAAGAGGTATCTGTAAATTAGGAATCCGGCTTCTCCAGAATTGCAGCAGAGCGAGCAAGCTAATGGTCCCTGCTGCAATACCCAGTGTCAAATTCCACGGCCATTCCACTACTCCTGCTACTGCCGCGATGCCGGTGACGGCTGTAAAAGCAAAAAAGGTGATTACTATACCACCGAACCACCATCGTGTAATGCTCCTGTGATACAAATCATCCACCCAGGACTTCAATCGATTAAGGGCATGAGGCCGCCGGTTATTCACGATTTTTAAATGGTACTGCAACTCTTTAAGGTGTTCAAAAAAGGGGTCTTCAGCGTCCACCTGTTCCAGCAAATGTAAAAAGGTCTGTTCTTCTTCCTTATTCAGACCGCTGATGCTGCCCTGTTTTATCAGTTCCAAAACGTTGGCCAGTTTTTCCCGGGGATTTAAAGGCTGATAATTGTAAACGCCCCGGATCGCAATATAAATGGCAATAAAGATAACATAAATCAAGGCAATCGTGGGTTGAAAAAAGTAATTGTTATCCTGGGTAAGAAATTTTCCCAGCTCATCGATAAAAGCGCCGAATCCGATGCCGCCCAGAACCGCAGCCCATTCGTGTGCCTGTTTACTTAAGAATCCCAGAGCCATGAAAATGGCCGCCAACATCAGCAAACCACCCCAGACCATATGGGCGATATGCAGACCTCCTGCGCTGAGTTGGGGAAAACCGGTTAAAGATAGATAGAGGCGAATGACCAGCACCGAAGCCACCGCGGAGACCAGGAAGTTCTCAAGCTGGTCTTCTCCATTGATGCTGCGCACAAAATGAAAATAATCCCGCAAGGGCGATATATATTTTTTCACTGGGTTACCCGCTGCATTCCCGGAATTTCCAACACCTGAATGCTCGATATTCCTGATAATAATTAGAGCATTTTAACCGCCCGGATCCGGCAAAAATCAGGGGTTCCGGCCCCGTGACGCCGGGCAAAATGGTAACGGAAACCCCTCTGGATAGGTGACTCAATCACTGCCCCTGGTCCTCCCCAGATATCCAGGGCATTTACATAGAATTTCGATAGAGAATCCGAGACGAAAGACTTTGTCAGGAAGGGCATGGCCTTCTTATAATCTTTCTGGGTATCCCATGACCAGGCTGCTTTCTGAATAAACAGACGGCAGGACTCTATGATCTCATACATCTCTGCTACCTTGATGGCGATATTGGGATGCTCGATAATGGGCTTTCCTCCCTGGACCCGGGTCCTGGCATACTCAAAGGTCTGCTCATAGCAGCTACGGGCTACCCCCAGATAATTCGAGATATTGCATACATAGTCATGGACAAACTCGTTCATGCGAGGCCAGAACATCTTGCCGTATTCCCCAACCAGGTTGCGTTTGGGAACCCGCACATTATCAAATATGATTTCAGCACTGGCGGGATTCCCGATGCGGTCGGCGTTCATCAGTTCATGGAGGCTTCCGAGTGAGACTCCCGGGGTATCCCTGGGCACCAGCAGCGGCGTGAAACACTCGCTCATGGGTTTATATTTATCGCTTCTGCACCAGACAACATACAGTTTGGCAGACGCTCCGCTGGTAACCCAGTACTTCTTACCGTTTATGACATAGTCATCGCCGTCCGGCTGAACGAAGGTCTTGATTGCAGCGCCCGGCTCATCATAGGGAAGGGTGGCGTCAGATGAGCTTTCCTCCTCGGAAGTGCAGTTGCCTATCACATAATAGGGATCATTCATTATCGTGGGATACCATTCCGCCTTTTGCTCGTCGTTGAGAAAGACTTCCAAAAAATGGGTCATTTGATAAAAATAAGATAACCCCCCGCTGAAGTTCATGTCGCCGGCACCCACCTCTTCACATACCATTGCCTGGGTAACCAGGCTGGCGCCGGTTCCTCCCCATCTGGTATCGAAACCCAGCGTATATAAGCCCATATCATGCATCTTCTTGCGTATCTCCGCAGGGCGGGGATCTTTGGGGTCCCGGCGATTATAGTAGTCAATAAGTATGGGTTTTATTTCCTTTTGAATAAATTTCCGGATAGACTGCTGAAGCATGAGCTGTTCTTCATCAAAGGCGAAATCCATGTTTTTTACTCCTGTAT
>CAYLVC010000439.1:0-2578 GCA_964387005.1 uncultured Dehalococcoidales bacterium
CAGGACTTCAACCCCGGATAAGTTCTTTTCCGCCTCTTTCAGACCTTTCATCGCACTTTAGCCTCTGTTATATTTCATTATAGACGCTAAAGCGCAGAAAAGGCGTTGACTTTAAAGGTAGTCTTCCCTGGCGGGGGCAAAGATATCCAGCGCCACCGATTCTTCAATGGCGGTTACCCTGTGCGGGACCCCGGAGGGGATGACAAAGCTGTCTCCCTCCGTCACTTCGAACTTTTCGCCAGCCATCTCCACGGTCAGTTTGCCTGAACGCAAAAATACCAGCTGAACGTGAGGATGGCTGTGTTCCGGCAGGACTGCCCCCTTTACCAGGCTGTGCTCGGTTAGCATCAGTTCGGAGTTGTGGGCCAGCATCCGGCGGGTTATCCCCTCAAAAGGCCGGGTAATTTTGGCTGACTCATATTTAACAATCAATAGATCCCTCCTGGAAATATTTCGTTATAGCAGTCAAATTTGCTGGAATGCGAAGAGGATTCATAACTGGTTACAAGTAATATATTATTTGATAATTGTTTTGAATGTCCACCTGTATTCGGATTAGTGTGATCCTCCAACCAACCGAAATAGCTTTTTTCTTTACCTATATGTAGCCTTAAAGTAAATTTGGTTTGCTCGAAGCTATCGGCATTTACACGCGCTTGATATGAAATAACCCAGTCACCTTCGCTTGGAAAATTCAAAACGCAGGTAAATTGTTCTGAAATTCCTTCTTTTAGCTTTCCCTTCCATTTATTACCTCCTTGGGTGATTATTTCTGACGGGTCTACTTGAATTTGTTTGTACCCGTCCATTTTTTGGAAGTTGATGCTTATTTCAGCTTGATTTATGTCTTTAGTTGATTGGATGATTGTGTTAAAGGGTAAAGTCTCTCCTACTAGTGGGGCATGTATAACATTTGGGATAATTCCTACAGGTACTTCAGTGGTAGATCCAATAAACCCGGCTGGTCCTTCGAAATATACAGGCCAGCCAATTGTCCCGTAATCCTGGTTAACTACCAGATAAAGTACACTATCAATATAAATTGCCCCGTCTTCATTTTGCGATAAGGCATTAACAATCCATTTGCCTTCTTGAGGAAAAACTACTTGTAAGTTCAATTCTATTTGATCGCCTGTTTTAAGTTGTGTTCCTTCCCAATTTGTGTTGCCTGATACAACTACGGATTTACCTTCAACATTGCTTTTAGGCTGTAACTTTGCTGCTTGTGCTATGATAAAATAAAAACTATCATCCGGATCTAGTTGGGACAGCTTTCTAAGAAGCATATCTTTTGTGTTTTGACCTTCCCCCAATGGGTAATATTTACCCGGATCATAACACTCAAACTCAAGCCAGACCCTGGTTATGGATTTTCTTATAGGACTGATTTGCTTCAAAGCATAGTTTATATCGGCGGGTTCGCCAACTGCGGGTGCCCTGGAAATATCCAGTTTTGAATAAACACTTTCAGGGGCACTAACGCCTGACGTTCGGGGAGTGGGTATGGCTGAGGGCGACGGCGTTTGTCCCGCTGTAATCTCAGGTGAGGCTGGGGTAGACGATGGAGTAAAGGTTGATGGGGGTGAAGAAGCAACAGGGTGATCGGATATTATTGAAGTTATGGAAGGAAGCGGAGTTCCGGATGAAGGCGCAGAGGTGGTAGTAAATGCTGTCGGGCTGCATCCGCTTATGAGCATTACAAGGACAAGGAAACCTGTCAATCCTGTGACTAATACATTTTTTCCCAATATTAACCTCATTTTGATTATAACAATCAATTCTTCGATCTTATTTTCGATTTAAAAAAGATTTGGTATAAGACTACAAGACCGCTTATAAATTAGCCCGGTTGTCTTGACTTCAATATACGCAGACTGCCTGCTATTGATCTAAAATCATTTTCCCATTTCGCATAGTCTTCGGGCCTGGTATAACAATCAATCCCCCAGGTATTTCCATGGAGTATAATTTTCATAGTTAAAAAACTGAACTTTCCTGCATCCGGGTCCCAACCATCATATTCAACCAATTCCGCATTATGTCTATCAACTGTTGTATTATATATTGAAAGATTTTCATTCCAATATCCTGGTAGGGTATACAAATCATGCACACTAAAGCGTAGATTCATAAAAGCAAAAGGTTGTTTATTTGTAGCTGTAAACAACATAGTTCCGGGAATTTTGGAATTATTGGTACCGTTAAGGAATTGGTATACTTGACTGGAGCCTTCTGCGATTTGTTGTTTATTTTCCTGCGGGATTTCCCAATCAGCGGGATATGAAATCGTAAACAGGCCATTGGGATCAGTGTAGGTTATGTAAGTCGCCGGGACAGGCTTATCGATAACAATAGTCTTTATTTCGGGTGTGGATGTAACAGAGCCGGTAAACGTTGGAGTGATGGCTGACGGCGTAACCGTGATTGTTGCCGCTGAAGTGCTGGTTTGAGGGGAAGTCGTGGTAGTCGAAGACGTAGCATCAGTCTGACTTGTAACAGGGCTGCTGGGAGAAGCGGATTTCAGTATATTACACCCTGTAATTGCTAATAAAATCAAAACTATTGTAAAGAGCATCAA
>CAYLVC010000440.1:0-2571 GCA_964387005.1 uncultured Dehalococcoidales bacterium
TCAGCCGTTTTTCCTCTGAATTCTATCTCCGGGAAAACCGCTTCTGGATCTCTGGCCTCGGGGTTGTCGAGTGAACCTTTGTAGGTAGACACTCCAGTCATTTTACCTGCCTGAGGCACTATTATTACGGCTTTGGCCGGAGAATTGAAGGCTTTAATACTGATTATGAAGACCGCATCGCCGCCTTTTTTAGCCGGACCGGCGATTATCCCGGCAATCCGTGGAGTGTGATAGCTGTCGGGCTCAGCCCCTGCCCCCTCCATGATCTGTTTTATATAATCAGGCGATAAAACCGAGGCTGTATTATACAGCAACTTGAAGGTTTCAAAAATAGCCTCGGTCTGAATCCCGTTGCTGATAGCTGCAATACCCGTGCTGTTGTCATATTTCACCGCTGAATAATGTCTAAGCGGATCATATGCCTGGTTCCCCAGCGGCCCGATCCTGATGACATCGCCTGCCATTACCCCCTTCCTTTCCCTGCTTTCAGGAGAACGGCCTGTAATCAGATACATGAAACAGGGCTGGTTCTCAACGGTTAACCCCAAAAATAGTTGCCTTCCGGGATATGGAGCGTTAGGATTGTTCATCTTTTCTCCTGTTATTGTATTTTAATGAGGTCGATTTATCTGCGCCAATGACTGATATAGGCTGATTGTGTCAGCAGTCAATTTACCGGACTTATTGCGGCTGGTCATCATCTGAATCGGGTTTGCGTCCCGTTCGTTTGGAGGGTAGTTGCGATATCCTGTTGCGCATTACTTCCATAAGATCTCCCGTTTCTTCGGCTTTTCTGGATTTGCCCGCCGGAGGAGAAGGCCTCCCGGGTGTTTCTTTTTTCCTGCGGCGCATCATCCTCAGGACTAAAAAAACCACCAGTCCAATTACCACCAGACCGGCCACTGATACAACAACCAGTCCTGCTGTGGAAGAAAGGAAAGAAACCTCGGAAATCAAAACAGAAACGTCCCTGGATGGGGATATGCGGATGGTTTCTCCATTCACATCCATAAGTTCGACGTTTTCCAGCGTCAGCCTGCTTCTCTGCGAAACACGGCCCACAGCCAGGCACTGTATTTTAGCCAGGTAGCCGATGCCGCTTACCCCTTCAAGATCTTCATCGATGGTTCCACGGATATAGATCTGTCCCTGTTTGTCAGATGGTATGAAATCCCAGTCGTCCACCGGTATATCGGTGGGACCAATTATGCCCGGATTTACTTCTATGACCTCTATTACTGACCCATTGTAGTTCAAATTCAGTGAATATGATGCCAGATCGTTCACCTGGCTGATATCGATCGTGACTTCGAACTTTCCATTTGGCGGTATCTCCTCCGGAGCCTGGATACTGACCCTGGTGCTTTCAACTTCTACTGTTGCTGTCTCTATCTCTTCCAGTTCGAGCATGTCTCCCTCAATGTCCATCAGTTCAATTTCTGAAAGAGACAATTCACTTGTATCGCCCATTTCACCGATTATCTGACAGTACACCTTTGCCAGGAAACCGGACCCGTTAACTCCCTTCCCACCGGGGATTGCTCCCATTACTTCAACCCTTCCCTGGGTTTCCGGTGGTGTCAGCGCCCACTCCGTTATTTTCGTGTCGGTCGATCCTATCGTTCCCGGTGTAACATCTCTCACTTCAAGGACTTCAGGATTGTAATCAAGAACAAAATGGTAAGAGTCCAGACCGGTTACTTTTTCCACATCAATCCTGATTATGAATTCCTCCAGCATCGGAACATTCGGAGGAACAGCGATTGAAATCGTGACAGGTGGTTTTTCGGTAGGGGCATCTGGCTCTTCACTGGATGGTTCCGTCGTATCATCAGTCCCGGCGGCAGTGGTCGCTGGAGTTTTTCCCGTACTGGTGGCTGCCGGAGATGTTGTTTTTGTGGAAGTCGCTGTAGGAGTAGATGCAGCTGCCGTCGTTGTAGAGGTTGTGATGACGGGCGCTGAGACTACTGTAACCGTCTTGCTGCCTCCGGCTGCTTGAATACTGTTGCCCGATGCATCAGTCAGCTTGATTTCTGTTATTGTTATCTCGGATTCGGAACCCGGGTTGCCGACGGCAATAAAACTGACTATTGCCAGGGAACCTTTTCCGCTTGCAATGGAGGCCGTCCGCCCCTTTGCTACAATAGTACCCTGGGTACCCGCCGGAGAGAAACCCCAGGGGTTGACAATTGATTCAACCTCCCCTATTTTGCCGTTTTTAACACCGGTAAAGCCTTCTTTGCCCGTCACGGCTATTGTTCCAGGGTTATATGTCAGTTTGAATTCCCAGGACTTGAGACTACTCACTGAGCCTATACTGATGTTTACTGCAACAGTGGTACCTTTAGGTATTTCCGGTGGAATGTCGGCAAATACTGTGACAGGGGCGGCGATTGACGGCCTGAAGGGCATTGCCGTTATCAGCAGAATAACGGCTAATAAAACAATAGCCAGTCTATATATTTTTATTTTCAGCATATATTCTTCGCCCCGGTTGCCTGTCGGACAGGTAATATCACTGTCTGTAGTGCCTTTTCCTCATCGATGATATACCACCGCCGGATACACGTC
>CAYLVC010000441.1:0-2560 GCA_964387005.1 uncultured Dehalococcoidales bacterium
CATCGGTTACATCTACTGGCCTGCCTGGGTTATCCTGTCGGCTTCCAGCATCTTCATGGTCCAGCTGGGCGCACTGGCAGCCCACCGCCTGCCGGGAAAGTGGCTGCAATATATTCTTGTTGCGGTTATTTTCTACGTCGGGCTGGATATGCTGGGTGTTATTGAGTGGATCACGTCCCGTTTTTGAATGTGTCCCACTTTTTTTAACATCCATCCGGATATATAATTAGCAGGATGACACCATTTTCAGTGTTTTTGAAGGGTGTCCGCGGAGCCATTGCAAATTACTTAAGGAGGAAACCTGCATGCCCCTGGTCATTTCAATTGTTGGGAAATCCAGCACCGGCAAGACTACTTTTCTGGAGAAATTGATCCGTGAAATCAGCGGCCGCGGCTATAAAGTAGCCACCATTAAACACTCCCATCACAGCATCAGTTTTGACGATCCGAGCAAGGACAGCTGGCGGCATGCCAGGGCCGGTGCGACAGCTACCATTGTAAGCTCTACTACGGAGATTCAAATCATCAAACCCATTCCCCGGGAGTTGACGACCGCCGAACTGGCCCGCTATCTGGGCGAGGAGTTTGACATCATCCTGACCGAAGGCTTCAGCCGGGGGGATGCCCCCAAGATAGAAATCCATCGCAAAGAAGCCGGGCCCCTGCTGGATGTGGCTACCAACCTTTTTGCCGTGATTACGGACGAACCTCTGGAGGTCGACCTGCCGCAATTCGGGCTGGAGGATGTGAAGGGAGTGGCCGATCTGCTGGAAGAAAAGTTTATCAAACCCAACATGGAGCGAATCTCATTGTACCTCAACGGGCAACAGGTGGTCCTTCCCCCTGCCTCCGGCAGGTTATTAAAGGGCATTCTGACGGCACTGGACTATCCTCACAAGGGTGATGAGGAGATACGGGGACTGGAGCTCCGCTACCAGAAAGAAAGGCCGTAGGGGCTTCACAGGCGGCACCTGACACCCCGCTGTGGTCAATATTTAACCTTTTGTTACCTTTTTTAACCGTAATCTTACTTGCATTGGACTGTAAGTAACCTGTTTTTTACTCTGATTACGGTAGACTGATAATATGAAAACGAAATTGAAAATCAAGATACTGGCTATCGGCAGCCAGGCCATGCTCCGGAGGTTAAACGCCCGCTTAAACCAGAACGAAGTCAGCTTTAAAGGATGTTCAACAGCTTATGAACTCCCCGCAATTTTGCAGCAGGATTCGTTTGATATGATCATCCTGGACAACCTTTTCGGTGATAGCGAAACCATCTGCCGCAATGCCGTTAACGCCGGGAAAATGCCTGTGGCTGTTATATTCAAAAAGTCCGGGACGGATTGGAAAAAACTCAGGGAACTGGAGGTGGACGGCTTCTTTCCGGATGAAGCAGGCAGTCACGAGCTGATGGCGCGCATCAAGGCCTTCTCACGCAGATGGTCGGAGCCTTGCCCGGCTCTGTCAGCCTAACCTCTGAAAATGACGAAATAGTAGACTACTACCCCTGCAAAAGCCAGGCTGTCCATGCGGTCCAGAAAACCCCCGTGTCCGGGCAGAATGTTGCCCGAATCTTTGACAGCCATGTTTCGCTTGAACAACGACTTTACCAGGTCTCCCAGCTGCCCCACCGCACTGACTAAAAATCCAAGTATAATGACCTCCCAGTAAGAGACCGGAAGATTGAACAGATAGACCAGAACGGTGCTGCTGATTACTGCGCCGGCTACGCCGGCGATAGAACCTTCCCAGGACTTTTTGGGGCTTATATAGGGGGCCAGTTTGTGTTTTCCCAGTGCTCTTCCGGCAAAATAGGCACTGGAATCCGAGGCGAAGGTACAGAGAATAGCCAGGAAGACCCAGCCCCGCCCATCTTCCAGGTTTCTTAACGCCACAAAGTTGCTCAACATCCAGCCGATATAAAGTACCCCCGCCACGGTCCAGGCCCAGGCCGAAAAAGCCTGTTCTTTACCCGCGCGCCACAGCAATATCAGCAGAGAGACTATCACGCCGGCCGTAAGCAAAAAGGAACTGGTGGAAATAGCCTCAAAATGCGGGATGCTGTCAATATGCGGACTGATTATCAGGAGCAGCGACCAGAGCATTCCGAAAACAACCAGCGGGGACACACCTTTGGAGAGTTTGATCAGATTATAAAACTCATACAGTCCGCCCAGGCCCCATCCCACCACCAGCAGGGTAAACCAGGGGATGGGGACATCAAACCAGACCAGGGCTGCGACGATAGGAATACCTATCATAGAGGTAATGACCCGGTTCCTGGTGGAACGCTTATCTTTTGCATCCGGGGCTGGCTGGCTCATTCTGCTCCTGAATACAGGTTTATAATTTCCCTAATTTTAGCAGATTTTGCTGTTAATGCAACTTCCGGATAGGACGAAGGTCCAATACCTGACAGCAGCCGGTGGTAGAGTGGGTTGAAGCGCCTTTCTTTTCCTGAAGCGTAACTCACCACTGGTTATCCTGTCTAAAAGGCAGGGCATCACCCCAGCCTGGAGCCGGCAAAATCCCTTTGCCCCCGCATGAATTCATCTGC
>CAYLVC010000442.1:0-2559 GCA_964387005.1 uncultured Dehalococcoidales bacterium
GCCGCTGCCTCTGCCGGCGGGATGTGTTCAGGCGGTCTGACCAGGTCGAATCTTATTGCTTTAGCTTCGCATCCGACCACGCAGACGCCGCACCCATAGCATTCTTCCGGGGTGATTTGAGCCTTCAGCTTTTTTGAACCCGGAATCCTGGCCATCTTAATAGATTCAAATGAACAACGCTCGACACAGGTCTGGCAGCCTGTACATTTATCCGCCTCAACCGTAGCCCTGAACCGGCTGGGAGTATACAACTCATGCATGTCTTCCCCCGAAGACTGGCATTGAATCAGCATTCCGCAGCAATCTGAAGCACAGCTGCATATTATGCCCGGCATAACAGCCGCATTGCCCGGACCTTCATGGATCAGTCCTGCCCTCTCCGCCTCGTCGGATTTAGCCAGGGCTTCTTCCACCGTGTAGATTTTCATCAGGCTGCCCTGTTTCTCGGCAAATTCCAGCGTCTCTTTTCTAAATTGGAAACAGTTCCATAATGGGTGGTCGCAAACCGGACCTTTATTGTCGTCAAAGGCTACCGAGTGTTTACCCCCCATGCCTGTACCGGCCCGGCAGCCGCAGGGGCCGGAAACGATAATCTCGGCCCTTTCGAATATCTGCTGTATGTCTTCGTGCCACAGAAGGTCCTCTTTTTTGATGGCCGGGTTGGACTGGATGGCCAATCTGGCGGGATATACCCGGTGGATGGGATTTCCCGTCTTCCGGAACCATTTCAGCCAGTCTCTTATCTCACGATATGGGTTTTCCTCTGCCCACTTGTCCCTCCAGTGGCGGTACTCATCGGAAGCCCCGAATTGTACACCGGAAGGATCGGCGAATCCGAAATGTACCCCCCGGCGAAATTGGTATTGAGTCTTTCCCCTGAAAATGATCCCCCGTTTCATCAGATCATCCAGTTTTTCAGTCAGTTTGCCCGCGTCTACTTTAAGTCTTTCTGCCAGCTCCAGGGCGGTTACGGGTTCCTTTAGTTCAAGGAGCAACTCCGCTTCTTCCGGCGTAAACAACGCCTCTAGGCTCTTGCGAAAACTTGGCGATTCGGGAAAATCCCACATCTCCGCTATGGTCTGGTAAGCATCAACTTTCCTGGACATATCTTGCCTCCGCGGTTGTTATTTTCAACAAAAAGCTGAAAAGACCGGTTTCCGGTCATAATAGCACCTTACTTCCAGTCAAGTAAAGCCGCTTCAACCCTGTCTCCGGCCTTGATCTCCATCCGCTCCTCTGGTATTATCACCAGGCCGTTAGCTGAGGCAATGGAGGGTAAAATGCCCTCCCCCGCGTTGCGCTGCAAACTGGCGGAATATCCCTTTCCCTCTCTTCTTATATCAGCCCAGAGGTAACACCTGGCCCTTTTTTTGTTTCTGAAAGGGTCTTCCATAACAGCTTCAATGATTTCCGGCCGGATGTTGGTTTTGCCCTGCATCTTGATAATTGCCGGGCGTACCATTACCTCGAAATTGATCATGCCGGCCGAGGGATTTCCAGCCAGGGCGAAATGCGGAACACCAATATTATCATTTTTGCGCAGCAGACCGAAGGAGAATGTCCTTCCCGGCGCCATGTTGACCTTCCTGAAGAGAATTTCCCCCATTTCACTCATGGCCTTATTCACCAGGTCGAAATCACCCGCGGAAGAACCCCCGCAGGTAATTATCAGGTCCGACTTAAGCCCCTGGCGGATTCTGGCAAAGAGCGAGCGCCGGTTGTCACGGGCAATCGTCATTATGCGCGGTATTCCCCCGCAGCGTCGGACCTGGGCGGCAATTGCCAGGCTGACTGAACTGTAGATTTGTGCTCCCGACAGGGGCTTTCCCGGATTGACCAGTTCCTCTCCGGTAGGAATTATGGCTGCTGCCGGGCGCCGTATCACCCGAATGCCGGTTCGACCCAGCGAAGCCAGCACGCCCAGATCGCCGGGACCCAGCACACAGCCTTTCCTGACGATAAGTGTTCCCTTCGCCAGCATCTCCCCTGCTTCGCTGATATTCTGTCCGGCCTGGCCTTCAACAAAAATCCCGGTCTCTTTCCTGCTGTTTCCAGGTAAGTTCCGTCGAGATTCCTCGTCCGTGTCTTCAAACTGCACTACACAGTCCGCACCCGGGGGAAGCGGAGCCCCGGTCATGATGCGGACTGCCGTTCCCTCAGTTACCCTGGATTCCGTACTGGAACCCGCTGCTATTTCACCCGTTACCCTCAATATCCGGGGTTTGAATCTGCTGGCATTGGCGGTGTCGGCTGCCTTTACGGCGAATCCATCCCGTGTGGCGCTTCTCCAGCCGGGAACATTGAAATCGGCTTGAATGTCTTCAGCCGCTATTTGTCCCAGCCCGTCCAGCAGGCCACATTCTTCCTCTTCCAGCCGGTTGATATGCCCGAGGATGTTCTCCAGTGCCTGGTCTACGCTTAACATGCCCGCGCATCCTCTGTTTTCCACCAGATCAGGGCCCAACTGGAATATCCCTCGTGTGTGAAAACCGGAGAGCCTTTCTGACTGGCGAACTTTTTCTCTAAAAACTCGACCAGCCGGATTTTTTCTTCAGGGGT
>CAYLVC010000443.1:0-2545 GCA_964387005.1 uncultured Dehalococcoidales bacterium
ATGAGCATAGGCTTCGGCTGCCCCTTTGGCCCAGCGGTGAATGGGCGGCACCTCATCGGGGTCAATAACCACATCGATGACGGACGGCTTGCCACTGGCCAGGGCCTGGCGTATTGCAGCGGACAACTCACCCGGTTTTTCGACATGGAAGCCCTGGGCGCCCAGACCCCGCGCCACCGTAGCCAGGTCTACCGGTTTAAACACGGTTGATACCGTATTTTCACCCAGGTTGAATTTTTGCAGTTCGTGTACCAGCCCAAGTTTGGCATTATTCTGAACAATCCAGATTACGGGGATATCGTAGCTTACAGCGGTTGCCACCTCCATCCCATTCATGAGGAAGCAGCCATCACCCACCAGGGCAAAAACAGGGCGGTCAGGGGCCGCCAGCTTTCCTCCGATACAGCCTGCGGTGGCATAACCCATGGTCAGGAGGCCGAAAGAAGAGAAAAAACAGGGCTTATCGAACTTCAGATAATGCAAAGCCCAGCAGACATGACTGCCCGTATCGCAAAAGACGATGGCGTCTTCAGGCAGAGCTTCCTGCATTTCACGCATCATGGCCTGCGGCTTCAGGGGCAGGTCGGTGGAAAACATCTTGTCTTCGTCCTGGAACCTGCCCGTCTTTTTCTTGAAATCAATAATGGCCTGCAGCGGACGGTCTTCTTTTGGATCATGATTCTGAAGATCACGCAGGACGCGGAAAGAAATTTCATCCAGCACGGCGGCGCAGTCACCTATCAGGCCGATAGAGGCGGGGTAGTTTTTACCAATCTCCGTGGGATCGATATTAAGATGAATCAGGCAATCGGTCGGCATTATTCTCGGGTCCCAGGAATACGTGACCACCTGGTTCAGGCTTGAGCCTATGACAAAAAGCACATCCGGATGCGGGTCTCCCAGGATGTATTCCTCGGCAGGGGGTGAGCCGGCCAAACCCAGCGTGCCCAGGGAAAGATTATGGCTTTCGGGGAAAGCCCCTTTGGCCTTGAGTGTCGTAGCCACAGGGATATTGAGCATTTCCGCCAGTTCCAGAAGGCGTGAAGCTGCGCCGGCGGCTACCACCCCGGAACCGGCCAGAATGGCCGGCCTTTTGGCCCCGACCAGTTTACGCACCGCTTCAATCACCAGCTTGCGGTCAAAATACTCGGCTGTCGCGCGGTAGGTCCGGGGAGGCTGGATGTTGTCTTCCACTTCCTCGCCCATGATGTCCTTGGGATAGCTGATATGCACCGGTCCCTGTTTCCCGGTAAGCGCCGTGCGAAAGGCCTCCCGCAATACATCGGCAACCTTATGGCGTGATAAAATCATAGTGCTCATTTTGGTCACGGGGTCCAGCATGGCCACGGAGTCTACGCCGCCTTTGGTTGAATCCTGGTAAGTGCCTTTTCCGTAGATAGTGGTGGGCACCTGCCCGGTAATAACCAGCATAGGAACATTGTCCAGGCTGGCTGTAGCCACACCGCTGATCAGATTGGTTACGCCGGGGCCCGAGGTGGAATAGCACACTCCGAGCTTGCCGCTTACCCGGGCATACCCGTCAGCCATAAAAGCCGCTCCTTCTTCATGTTTGGTCAGGATAGGCTTGATGGCTTTCTGATTATTCAAGGCTGCAAAAAGGGGCACCATGGTTGTCCCCGGAACGCCAAAAATATACTCGACTCCTTCGGCTTCAAGGTACCGAAGCGTTAAACCGGCTGTAGTAATTTTCATATTTTTCCTCCTGTACTCTCAAAAACTTATAATCAGCAGACTCTGCGGTTGATCTGTGTTGTTACCTGAAACCACAGTGAACAGTTTTTCTTCTATTATCGAAGAATTCCTTCGCCCTCGCAAATAAGCGGGGGTTATCACTGGTATAGTATGGAGATTCCGGGTTTTGCATCATAAGCGTATTAACTGAAAGAGCCAGTATTTTCCTTCACCCGAAATTTTACGATCTTCTCTACCAGATCGTAAGGAACAGGCCGGTCCAGCGGGAACTGAACTGTCCCTTTCGACAATTTATATGAGGCCAATTCTCTTTTAAAGGCCTCAATTCCGGAGGATGCCGGGTAAAACCCGATATGGCTTTTATAGGCTGCGAAATGCACCAGATTGCCATTTAGTCTGAAGGTGGGAATCCCATATGAAATGGTTTCGATGGCTTCGGGAGCGGCTTTATGTATGGTCTTCCTCATTTTTTCGAGTATGATTTTAATATCCGGCGGAAATGCCCTGATATATTCGTCTATTGTTTTAACTTGCTTTTCCATCAGTACCGATCCTCAACTGTCTCAGCCGGCGCTCCAACGATTCTTGTCAAATATCTTTCAAAAACTCTATGAAGGTGAATTCATTTTTTTACTATCGAGGCGGGAATATTATCGACGACCTGAAGCGCGGCCAGGGTTTCCGCCAAAGGAAGGCCGGTTTCTTCGTCCCAGCCCCTGAGCCTGTAATATTCCCGTAGCATGGCCTGGTATTTTTCCCGGTCAAGCCTGTTACCGGCCATATTGACAACACTCATGTCCGGGCCGGGGAGCATGATGCCGCCCGGGCCTCT
>CAYLVC010000444.1:0-2543 GCA_964387005.1 uncultured Dehalococcoidales bacterium
TCTACCGGCTGGGTTCTCTGGTCTCCGGCAACAAAGCAGCCTACCGCTACCTGGCCGAATCCGCCTGCCGCTTTTACGGTCCACAGGACTTGAAAGCACTGCTCATTAAAGCCGGGTTCGGCTCCGTGGCCTACCGTCCGCTCTTTTTTGGCGCCGCCGGTATATATACCGTTATTAAATAACTGCATACTAATCTTGTTATTCCGGCGCGCCGGTATATATACCGTTACTAAACAGTTTTTCATGACGGCACGGCCTAACTCACAAACACTGAATTCAGATTTCCACTCAGTTCCATCATGTTGAGAAATATGATAGCAAAGGTGTAGGGTTCCGCTTAATATCGTCTGATATGATATTTCGGAAAAATTGTGATCGTATTACGATGGTTCTGTTCAGGTCATTATCTTGAGAAAGTCAGGAGTACCTCTACTTCCGGCCAGGTAAAAAACCCTACTTCAGCCACTGGTAAAACCCCTGCGAATATAATAAGATATTGCAGTATTGTGATTTTATGAGTCAACTGCCAGGACTAAATTGTATTTCCAGTAAACCGGGAGTAGAGCTATGGCTGAAGCGTATCTGGTAGCTACCGACCTGCATAAGAGCTTTAACGGCAATCACGCCGTCAACGGCGTCTCTTTTTCCATCGAGAAAGGAGAAATATTCGGGCTTCTCGGGCCCAACGGCGCAGGCAAGACCACGACCATCCGCATTCTTTCCACTATTATCCAACCTGACCGGGGCGAGGTTACTATCGGGGGTTTTTCCCTGAAACACAACGCCGACAACGTACGGGGTCTGGTGGGCATATGTCCCCAGGACCTGGCCCTCTACCCGGAAATGACCGCCTTCGACAACCTGGTGTTTTTCGGACGGATGGCGGGGATGAATACTGCCGAAGCCCGTGATCAGGCTATGGCTAACCTGGAACTGATGGGGCTGGCCGACAGGGCCAAAAAAGGCCGCGTGGAAAAATTCTCCGGTGGCATGAAACGGCGCGTCAACCTGGCCATCGCCCTGATGGGCCATCCCCGGCTGCTTTTCCTGGATGAACCCACGGTGGGCATCGACCCCCAGTCCAGGAACAATATCTTCGAGACCATCGAGGGCCTTTTAAAAAAAGACATGACCGTACTCTATACCACCCATTACATGGAAGAGGCAGACCACCTGTGCAAACGCATTGCCATCATGGACGGCGGAAAGATCGTCGCCCTGGATACGCCGCGGGCACTGAAAAGCCAGATTGGCGACCCTCAGACTACCACCCTGGAAACGGTCTTCCTGAAGCTGACCGGCCGGAGCCTGAGAGACTGATATGAAGAAAGCCCTTTTTATCGCCCTGAAAGAGGTCCGCGGTTTTTTGCTGGACAAAGGAGACCTGGCTTTCAGCCTGGTTTTGCCCATCGCCATTTTCGCCCTGATTTACGGGGCTTTCGGCGGAGCCTTCCAGTTCAACGGCACAGCTTACGTCGTCAACCAGGACCCAGCAGGCCGGTATTCAACCCTGCTGATAAACAAACTGGGAGAGTATGAAGGGCTGACGGTACGGGAGCTTTCAGCCGAGGATGCGGACAGCAGGATAGCCCGCTCGGATATCCTGCTGGCGGTATACATTCCACCCGATTTTTCGCAAAAGCTGGCTGATGTCCAGCCTGCCCGGCTGGTCTTTAAGCAGAGGGGCAACGGCGGCACGGAAGGACAGATCGTGGCCAGCCTGGTGCGGGGAGCAGCGGAAGGAATCGGTCAGGAACTGCTCATCCAGGACAAGGTTAAAACATCTCTGGCTGACAGCGATCTGGACGCCGGGAAGATTGAGATAACCGTTGAGAAATTCCTGGCGCGAGAAAAAGCCAGCCCCGTAATCACGGTGAATCAGACCAGTGTCGGCAGCAGTCCCGACCCCGTAAAACAGTTTTTACCCGGCATCATAACCATGTTCGTGCTCTTTGCCATCAATATGACCGCCCAGGCGATGGTGGAAGAAAGGAGAAAAGGCACGCTGGAGAGACTGCTGACCACGCGCCTGAAAATCGGTGAGCTTTTCACGGGCAAATTCCTGGCCTATACCGGCCGCGGTTTTATCCAGACACTGGTGCTCCTGCTGCTGGCGGCCATTGTATTTCAAATCTTTACTCCCCTCTCCTTCCTGACGTCCGTACTGGTAGCCCTGGTCTTTGCGGCAGCCTGCAGTACAATAGGGCTGATTATCGGCTCAATTTCCCGTTCGGAAGGCCAGGCCACCTGGATCGGCGTGTTTTTTACCATGCTGATGGTCATGATCTCCGGCACCTTCGTGCCCATCGAACAGGGCACTCTTTTTGCCACGATCAGCAAGATTTCGCCCAATACCTGGGCCAATGACGCCTTTCGCGGCATCATTGCCGAGGGTGGGTCGCTGGGGGATATCGTCACTCCTCTGCTCGTACTGGTCGGTGTGGCTGTTGTCGGCCTGATACTCAGCCGGTTGCTGTTCAGGGTTTCACGGGGAAAAGGGTAAAATAACGAGGAAATCATGAAAAGACTAAAACATGTCTGGT
>CAYLVC010000445.1:0-2535 GCA_964387005.1 uncultured Dehalococcoidales bacterium
TTGAGACTGTCTCGGTTTTGAAAACCAAGTTCTTTTTTACGCTCATCCAGCCACTTCATATCATGGCCTTCAGCCCCATCATTTTTCAAGGCTACATCTATCGGGTCGAGACCAAGTTCGGCGGCCACGCGGTTGAAGACCATTGTCAGGCTGTGGCAGGCTGCATTATACTCGCAGCGCACCGGTACCGTGGGACCTTTGGCGATTTTCACGCTTTCAGTTCGCCCGTAGATATGCGGTATTCTGGTATTTTCCATAATATGTCTGACTATGCCAAATACCGGCACTGCCTGGTTGGTTACAATACCTCTCTCCTGAACGGCGGTAATAGTGCCGTCCAGTTTGAACCCGACTTTAAAATAGTAAACACCTTCATCCATTTCTCCGCCGTAAAAGTCCTCACGACGGTTAAAGGCCCATTTCACAGGCCTGCCTGTCCTCTTTGCAACTACAGCAGCGCAGTAATGTCCTCCCATGTTCCAGGCCATCTGGCTCCATCCTCCGAAGCTGGCTCCCTGGTAAAGACAGTGCAGATCAATTTTATTCATTGGAATTCCGCCGAACCAGGATGAAATAGAACGCTTGCAAATATGGGGACGCTGAGTCTTGACCCATACCTCAGGGTATTCTCCATTCCAGCTGAATACACCGCATGGACGTTCAGGCCCAATCCAGGTATTGTGCCCCTGGGTGAATTTAAACTCAATTATCCGGTCGGCTTCAGCCAGTCCTTTTTCGACATCACCCTGTTTTTCAATATAAACACCCTGATCATTAATATTGCCTTTCGGACTGGCTTCAGGATTGGTCAGGGGAGCATCCGGCAATAAGGCCGCCTCCGGGTCAAGGATAAAGGGTAGCTGCTTCCATTCTACTTCTATCAGCTTTAAAGCATTTTCTGCGATTTCTTCGGTATCAGCCGCCACAAAAGCCCCTGTTTCTTCACCCTGGAAATAGTTGATTCCAGGCAGCGGCGGCACGGATGAACTCCCGTGACCTCCCAGGTCGACCCCTGCCGGAAGTTCAGGATCGTCATATCTCAGGATGTACCGTACTCCCGGCAAAGCTGCCGCTTTGTCGGTATCCATTTTTAGTATCTCGGCATGAGGATAAGGCGAAGTAAGAAATCTGCCGTATATCATTCCCGGCAGGTTCACATCCAGAGTATATTTGGCCTTTCCGGTAGCTTTCTCATACCCGTCTATACGCCGTACACCCCGTTGTCCAATTTTTTCGTAGTTCTCAAGGGGGTATTTATCAGCTTTCAGGTTATCAAAAAGTTCCTGAAATTTCTTTAATTCTTTATCAGCCATTTGTTTAGTCCTCCATGTGATTGCCGGATGCTTTGCCGGGGCAACTTGAGACCCTTTAATTTTGGATGTGAAGCTGTGTAAACAGAAAGTAGATGCTTTAAAAACAAATTCGTTCATTCCTTTTAGATACTGTTGCCTGCCTCTATATCCCTTCTTTCGGGGTTATCCTCCGGTAACCATCAGCGCCAGGATCAGCTTATCATTGGGTTGAAGTATGGTATTCAAATTGGCCTTTTGGACACTTTCAGCATTAATATAAACAAAAACATATTCCAGCAGTTTCCCTTGGCTATTAAAAAGCCTGTTCCCGGCATCGGGAAACTGTTGGATAAGGTCATCCAGGCATTCCTGGAGAGTGAATCCCTTCACCAGTAATACCTGGCAGCCTGTTATTTGCTGTAAAGACGGATAGAATATGTGGACTTCGTGGTTCATTCTTCTGCCATAACTTACTATGAGTTTAACAATCTCCATTTCCCCCGTCAAACCGGAATGAAATACAGTACAGGTGTGCTTTTTTTATTAAAGTACGTATCGAGCTTGACGTATATCGAGGCTTTTAGTAGAATTAGCTCTGTATGGGTGGTTAGCTCAGTTGGTTAGAGCACTGCGTTGACATCGCAGAGGTCATTGGTTCGAGCCCATTACCACCCACCATTTACAGCCTCGATTGCGTGTCGTGTTCAATATAGTGGAAGATAATCCCCCGGGAGTATGCCGAAGCTGGATGCCTGTCCTGCTAACCAGGAATTACCTGTTTTACTTTTATTTCCTGACTGCCAGTTCAACTATTTCCTGAACGTTATCAACCTCTTCAAGTCCTTCAACCAGCTTAACTATTTTCTCAGCGTTATTCCTGCTTACCTTTTTAGAAAAATACATCTGGTTCATAAAATTATCAATCAGGCCTACTCGAGGAAGGGGATTGGAGGGTTCTCCCAGCGCTATACGCAAATATTCCCAGTATGCTTGTCCGTTCTTCATCTAAAATTCAGTTAATCCCATTAACCGTCCGGCAATTGCAGTAGCTCCAAACGTGGTACCGGTACCCCATTCATCAAATCCTCCACCTCTTCTCACTGCCCCGCAGGTATTTTACAGGGGCCATGTATACCGGCTCCTATTTGTACCCTGGCCACCAGATTGTCGCCAGCCACCAGAGCCGCAATCAGCTCTTTGCCGCTGATACCCTGGCTTGCACTCAGGGTGAGAGCAGTGAGCA
>CAYLVC010000446.1:0-2507 GCA_964387005.1 uncultured Dehalococcoidales bacterium
GCTATCACCAGTTGACCCGGGTTCCCATCCTGTCCTTCGCTCCGGGTGCAGCCATCATGATTGTGGTTTTTGCCTTCAACATAGTTGGCGACGCACTTCGGGATGCTCTGGATCCTAGATTAAGAGGAACACTCTAAATCTCATTACTAAAATAATCTCCATTTACATCCCTGATCTGTTCATTCCAGGCATATATTTTTGACATTATGGTCTGTTCCTGGCTAATATAATTCATGTTTCTGGTTTCATATAACCAGATTATCATTGAAAATAAACTGAACATAAGAGGACTGTCTTTACAGTCATTAATGACTGCTCGTTTGGAAAATATTTGGACACTATTACCTGTTTTATAAAAACCTGCGAAAACAGCATCTATTGTAGACTGGACTACCCACGGTCCCTGAATAAATATTTTCTAAAAAACACCGGTTATGTTCAATATGATCGTAAAATCGAAATCACCGGGATAGATGAAAGTATTTTGTCCGTGCCGTTGCTTTCAGTTATCAGTCCGATAGCCTGGGCTGTGGGTGCAAATATTAGTATTGCCTTTACAGACTATGATTATCTGGCATCGCTGGAAAAACTCCGGGGTATATATCATAATTTTTTTCCGGGACTTTCCTGTGCAGGCCGATTTGCAACTGATGTACGGGTAAACGCTGCATTCAGTGAAAATAGAGATGCTATTCTTTACAGCGGAGGCGTTGATTCTCTGGCTTCCTTCCTATCGCATAAAAAAGAAAAACCGGATCTTATTTCAATCTGGGGTGTTCAGGACATACCCACCTTCGAAACAAGATTCTGGAACACAATGTGGAATGGAATAAGTGCAATCGCTGAACACGAGGGGGTGCAGGCCTATCAGGTTAAAACAGACCTGTACCGTAACATTAATCATGAACTGCTGAACCATAAGTTTGGGTATAAGCAACTGAAAAACAGCTGGTGGAATAACTTCGCGTCCTCTCTATTCCTGACCGGAATGTGCGCCCCGATAACCGCTGCCAGGGGAAGTAAAAAGCTGATCATGTCCTCTTCCTATCCACCCGGGTACCAGGGGATAACCGCTTTCCACTCCTCAATCGTTCAGAATATCCGATGGTCGAATATCCCGGTGGTGCAGGATGGTTTTGAGATGTCCAGACAGCAAAAAGTAGCTTACATCTGTGAGAACGACACTCATGGCTATCTATCTCAACTCCGAGTCTGTTTTGATAGTGCATTTAAAACCAATTGCGGAAAATGTGAAAAATGTTCCAGAACAATCATTGCTCTGACTATTGAAGGAAGGGACCCAGGTAAATGCAATTTCAAGGTTGATTCCAAAACATTCAAGAACCTGAAGAAACGCCTTGACAGGAGGGCAATTGGCCTGAATACCGGTGTAAAATCTTTTTGGTTAGATATGCAAAAGCATATTCCTGAAAACATTCTCCATGATTTTCACGGTTCCAGAGAATTTCTTGTCTGGTTAAAAACATATGAAATTTCGAAATACAGGACGAATATCTTCTATTACAAACTCTGGATGGCTGGCGTTCTCGTAGCTAACCGGCGTATAAAAGTAAGGGCTGTATGGAGAAAAGTCCGATGCTACCTTAAATACTTTGGCTGATCGGGGAGATCACATTATCTTGAATCTGGAAAGTCCAATATAATAGTAGCATTTTACCTTTCTTGTTAAAGACAGCAGGGAATTCCTCTTGTAACGGAGCGCTCGCTGAATTTCCCTTAGCAGGGTTCTGAATTTACTGGCCCTATATTGTTGCAGGTTATATTCCTTAAGCCACGTCAGAAATTCTTTTGAACCACAAATGTCTTCTTCCGTTTCGGTGTCAATGCTGTTCTGAATATCTTCCCACATAAATTGCTGTGATTTATTGAAACTGATTTTACGTTGTACAAAGCAGCTTTTAATGAGAGGAAAAGTCTTCGGGTCCACGTTAAAATTACATAAGTTCGGGTTGATCCCTTCAACCGCCAGTCCCGTGATAGTTCTCATGCATTTCTCGCAATCCCCGCAGTTTTTTTCCAGAGCGTTGTCCCAACAAACCCTCAGGTATGCTAGATATCGCTGGTTCTCTGACTGTACCAGATACTTCAGCTTTTGCTGCCGTGATAGTTCAAATCCATCATGTTTTACGCGGACATCTGCCCATGCCATGTTTTCATCTATTAAGGGATGAGCGGCTGGTACACTCTGGTAATCCTGGGTATAAGATGAAGCAATAAGTATTGTTCCGAGGCCTCGTAATGCGCTGATGGGTGCTGTGAAGCCCAGTAAAAATGGGTCACAAGCCGCTTCAAGGAACCATTTTACTCCAAACTCCCTGCCAAGAAGTTCTATGTTTATGCTCCTTAGAATATTGGTTTTTACCTGGAAAGCAGTAACGGAATCCAGTCTTGCAAGGCAGCTGATATTGGTAAATGTTCTTTTCCAGAACACCTTTTCAAAATGCGGGAGATCGGGCAGGCCCCAGATTGAGATGAAGTCAGGCCTG
>CAYLVC010000447.1:0-2506 GCA_964387005.1 uncultured Dehalococcoidales bacterium
ATGGCAGCTCCCGCCAGGTACCAGAGAGTAAAAGTCCGTGAGGTAATATCGAAAGCGCCTAATCCCACTCCTACGGGAATGGCTATCATCAGTCCGAATCCGATGATAAAAGAAGGTGTAATGGCAATGTCAGGGTTGTTGGCCATACAGAAGAGGACGATGAAAGAAAGAAGGCTGAAGAAAAGGAGGGGATTGACCAGGAAACTGGTGATGAGCACAGCGGGAGGCAGGGCGAGGCCGCCTGTCGCAGGCAGAACAACTGCCAGATTGACTGCCAGCAGCACGATCAGGGTGGATGCTATCGAGATGGCAAATCCGGGCAGGAAAACGGCCAGACATTTTCCCATCCAGACCGAGTGCGGACTGAGCGGGGTGGCCAGGAGGGATTCCAGGTTGCCGTTGATTTTTTCTTTTGTTACGGGCAGGCTGCCGAAGGCCCAGACGAAGGACATCAGCACAATAAAGGTAATAAAGTAGGCTACCAGCCCGACGATCAGGTCGAGCAGCGGGGCGGCGGCTTTTTCACCCAGCCAGGTCTGCCTGCCCAGGATCAAGCTGATAGCGACAGCCGCGGCCAGGGTGATCAGGCCGGATACGATCAGCAATACCCGGAAGGCTGCGGTCCGCCGCAGTTCTCTAAAGTCGCGCTGAAATACTATAAGCACATCCGTCAAAGCAAACACCTATTCCGATAATACTATTTTCTCCCTGGTCAAACGGGGCATAAGGAGCACAACAAAAATGCCGATGACCAGGGCTATGCCCAGGTTTACCAGGGTAAACACCCATGAACCGGCATCCAGCACCGAACGGACAGCCAGATTAATCAGAAGTGTGATGATAACCGGCAAGAAGACCTGGGCGATGACGTTACCCGTGGCGGCTTTACCCGTCAGCCCGATGAGGTTGACCAGGAGGCCGAGACTTAGAAAAACCAGCGGGACGGCGACAAAGGTGCTGAGAGCGATCCAGGGATTCATCAGGAAACCTACCCGCGGGACGAAGAAAATGAAATTCAGGGCGAAGAGGGCGATCAGAGCAAATCCTGCGGCCATAATAAACCCCGGGAAAAAGATTGCCAGGCTTTTACCTATCCAGATATGTCTGGCATTCAGGGGTGTGGCGAGAAGAGACTGGATTACTCCCCTGGATTTCTCGCGGGTCATTATCTGAAAAGCGAAGGAGTTCAGGTTGATGCCCAGCCCTATAAAGCACATTACTGACAATATGAGGGAAAGATACATTTCCAGTTCGGGAATGCTGGTCAGCGGGTTTTCGACGGCGGGTTTGATGGCAAGAAGGCTTAAGGGCACCGAAACACCGACGGCGCACATCAGGGTGATAGACACAGCCACAATCAGTACAATTCTCGACCTCAGATTGTTCTTGATACCGGAGATGGTTATCAGTGCGAGGTCCGTCATTGCGGTTCCACCTCTTTCAGAATAGTCGAGTACATCTCTTCCAGTGAGGCTTCTTTTCTGCGGGCGACCTCTATTTTTATACCCTGTTGGACTAGCGTGCTAATAATATCCGAGACTTCGATGCCGTCCACAGGTGTGAAAAACAGCTGTTTACCCTGTTTTTCCCGGAGTCCCAGCCTGGGGAGGCTTTTCAGTTCGGAAAGTACGGAGTCCGGGATTTCCTGGGCGGTCTCTATTACCGTACCGCCTTTGCCCATCTCGCGCCTCAGGCTTTCCAGTTCGCCATAGAGCTTGATCTGCCCCCTGTCAATCAGGGCGATGCGGTTGCAAATGCGCTGCACTTCGTCCAGGTTGTGAGAGCTTAAAAAAACAGTTTTATGTTCTTTGCGGGCGATATCCAGCAGGATCTGGCGTATTTCAATCTGCCCGGAGGGGTCAACACCAGCGGTAGGTTCATCCAGCACCAGGACTTCCGGATCGTGCACCATGGCCCGGGCCAGGGCCAGTCTCTGCTTCATACCCCTGGAGTAGGTGCCCGCCCGGTCATCTTCTCTGCCGTGTAGACCAACATTATCCAGAAGCTTTTTTATCTTCGGTGCGGCATCTCTGACGCGATATATCCTGGAATAGTATTCCAGGTTTTCTTTACCCGTCATGTTGTCATACAGCCCGGACGGGTCCAGGGCAAAGCCGATTTTACTGCGGGTTTCACTACGGTTGATGTCCTTCCCCATGATGTCCAGTTTGCCGGAATCCTCTTTGAGCAGACCCAGCAGTATCCTGATAGTGGTGGTTTTGCCGGCCCCGTTAGGGCCGAGATAACCGAAGATGTCACCGGCTGCGACGGTAAAGCTGATGCCCTTCAATATTTCGCGGTTGCCCAGGGTCTTCTTGATATTGTCCAGACTTATAGCCGTATTCATTTGCTTACCTCATACCGTTTTTGAAAGGTCGTAAGTTGTTAATGGAGGCCAGGGTGTTTTATTTAATTTGTAAATCTTATTAGTAAGTATAATAATATTCGGGAATTGGGCGATTGTCAAGTAACCCGTAAAGCAGTTTCCTGAAAAAGCCGCTTTGGA
>CAYLVC010000448.1:0-2502 GCA_964387005.1 uncultured Dehalococcoidales bacterium
AACCCTGCTGCAAGCGGTGAAATGCAGCCGGAAAGATATTCATCCGGCGCACAGGACAGAAGCGGACCGGTCTATTACAGTATTCCCCAGCAGCCTGTAACTTATGTCAACCGTTCTACGGAGACAGGGCAGCCCGCTGTATCTTCAACAATTTCTTTAAAAGAACAATCTGCCGCAACGGCAGCAGGGAATCCGGCTGACGGCGGGACCGATTCTCAAACCAGGGAACGGGGAGCAACGGAACTTAAAGCCCTGGCCCGGGATATTTATCCTTATATCAAGCGTATGATAATGATCGAGAGGGAACGCCATCCCAACCGCTGACCGACCAGGAGGAAATGAGGGACCTTGGAAAAAGCAAAGATAAGAAATGCCGATGCGAAGAACAAAGGCGGGGCGAATGATATAGAGTGCCTGTTTAATCCGAATGAATACACCTTTGTCAAAAACAACACCTGGACGCCGCATCCGGACAAGGGAGGCGATTTGCCGCGGCTGGAATTCGGGGGAGGCTCATCCCAGACCCTGGGCATGCAGCTTTTCCTGGATACAACCACAACCGGAGGGGATGTACGGGATATTATAAAAAAATTCCTGGACCTGATGAAGGTTAACGCAGACCTGACGGACAGCGCTTCGACCAAAGGCCGGCCTCCAAGGGTAGAATTCTCCTGGGGAAAGGTCTGGTCGTTCAAGGCCGTGATTACCAGCCTGACACAGAAATGCACGCTGTTCCGCGATGACGGCGTACCGGTCAGGGCTACCCTGGATGTGACCTTTCTTCAGGCGGAAGAGTCCCAACTGGCGCCTCAGAACCCTACTACACCGGGGAAGGCAGGCTACAGGCGCTGTATTGTGGGTGAGGGGGATACGATAGACTGGATTGCTTTCAGAGAATATGGAGATGCATCCCAATGGCGTTATATTGCCGAGACGAACGGGCTGGACGACCCGGGGCGATTAAAACCGGGAAGGGTCTTATCCATTGCACCGCTGCCATAAGGAGATTTGATGCCAGAGGTACAGAATTACCAGTCGCAAATGTATTTTGAAATCAATGGAGCGCCGCCGCCGGCTATACTGAAAAAGCTGGTACGGGAAATCGTGGTTGATACCAGCCTGTATTTGCCGGATATGTTCTCCATCCATTTTGATGATCCCAGCCTGGACTGTATCGATTCTCCTGAGCTGGAAATAGGGAAACCGGTAGAAATAGCGGTGAAGGCGATGGGCGCAGGCAGCCAGTCACCTTTAATGAAAGGTGAAATAGTTGCGGTGGAACCCGATTTGACCCAGGAAGCGGGTATGACGGTAATAATCCGGGGCTACGACAGGTCACACCGGCTGCACAGGGGGAAAAAATTCCAGTCTTTTATAGATAAAACCGACAGCGATATCGTTAAAGAGATCGCCGGAGCTTACGGCCTAAAGGTTGAAGTGGACTCTACCGCGACGGTCAATGAACATGTCATCCAGGACAACCGGACGGACATGGAATTTATACAGGAGAGGGCAAAGCGGGTGGGATACCTGTCATACGTGGAAAACGGAACATTGTTTTTCCGCAAACCCTCCCAACCGGGGTCCGGCACATTGCTGGAATGGGGTAAAAACCTGACCGACTTTCAAGCCCGTTTGACCAGCGCCGGACAGGTTGATAAGTCGGAAGTCCGGGGCTGGGATGTTAAGAACAAGGCCGTAATAACAGGAAATTCCAGTTCTCCGACCGGCACTCCTTCGGTAGCCGGTGAGAATCACGGCGGCAAACTGGCGGCCAAAGCCCTGGGAACCCGGGATATAACAGAGACACCTGACAATCATACCGCTGCCAGTAAAAGCGAGGCCGACATGCTGGCCCAGTCTTTACTCAATGAGAGGTGCCAGTCGTTTTTCCAGGCCGAAGGGGCTTGCTGGGGTAACCCCGCCATAAGGGCCGGCAAGCAGGTAGAGATAAGGGGTGTGGGCAAAAACTTCTCCGGGGTCTACCTGGTAACACGGGCAATTCATACCTTCAACTTTTCCGGTTATTCCACGCGGTTCGAGATCAGCGGGTATCAGCCCAACACGCTCAGAGAGTTGTTGAATATCAAAGAGCAGGAGAGCATTTACGGGGTGGTGCAGGGCATCGTGACCGATGTAAAAGACAAGGACGGGCTGGGACGGATAAAGGTGAAATATCCCACCATGAGCGATCAACTGGACAGCAACTGGGCCAGGCTGGCTGCACCCATGGCCGGCCCTAAAAGAGGCATTCAATTCATCCCTGAGATTAACGATGAAGTGCTGGTAGCTTTTGAGTATAACGACATCAACAGGCCCTATGTCATTGGCAGTTTGTGGAACGGCAAGGATGAGCCACCCGAAGCCGGCAGCGGCCTGTTTTCCGATAAAGGCGAGGTGCAAAAGCGTTTCATAAAGACCCGCTCCGGACACCTGATCACTTTCGATGATACGGCAAGAGAAGAACAAATCAAGATCCAGGACAAAAGCGGCCAGACAATA